>NZ_JBMOWQ010000283.1:0-607 GCF_049310485.1 Pseudomonas sp. GZD-209 | reverse complement strand
TCGTGGGAGCGGGCTTGCCCCGCGATGAGGCCGGTACGGCTTACCTGGGGTTCAGCCCGCCGCCGGCTTTTTCGCTGCCTTTGGCTTCTTCGCCGCCACAGGCTTTTCTGCAGCCACCGCCGCTTTCGGCTTGGCCGCCGCCTTCTTGCGCGGTGCGGCCTTGGGTGCTAACGCTTCAGCCTCGGCCAGCTTGCGGGCCATCTCCCAGTGGCGGATTTCCTGGCCCGCCGGCTTGCCCTCCGATTCCCAGATTTGATAGGCGAATTCGCGAACACGTTTCTCTTCGACACTCATCACGACGCTCCTGGATGCAGTTAGGCATGATCAATCAACACGTTGACCGGAAACTCCGCCAGTACGGTGCTCAACTTCAGCTCCTTTGAAGGGCTGACAGCACCGCCAGCGAAAAGTCCCGAGCAGTTGGCAGGCGACAAGGCAAACGGCAGGATCAGCCGCGTATCGTCCCAGTTCTGTGCCGGGATCAATGGGGTTGTGGCGTTGCCCAGCAAGCTGCTGGCAAGCCGTGGTGCGACAACGATGGCGCGCTGCTCCTCGCCCAGTCGGGCGAAGGCCAGCACCTTGTCGGCGTGGCGCCCCTGCACGTTGA
>NZ_JBMOWQ010000282.1:0-13480 GCF_049310485.1 Pseudomonas sp. GZD-209 | reverse complement strand
GTAGGCGCCACGCCGGAACAGTTCGGGATGGCTCATGCGACAGTCCAGCAGCCGGGCGATCAGTGCCTGCTTGATGCGCCCGTCCTGCCAGTGGCCAAGCAGTGCGGCCAGGGGCGTGCTGGCGTCCAGGCTGGCACGCCTTGCAGCGTAGTCCACCGGGCGACGATTGTCCGGGTCGACCAGGCTGAAGTCCCAGTACTCGTTGCCCTGGTACAGGTCGGGCACGCCCGGCGTGGTCATGCGCAGCAGGCATTGCGCCAGGCTGTTCAGCGCGCCGGGGCAGGCGATCTGCCGCGCCGCCTCGTGCAGTGACTGGCGCAGCTGCTGGTTCTGCGCGTCCAGCAGCAGGCCGTTCACATAGGCGGCGCAGGCCTGTTCATAAGCCTCGTTCGGCGCCGCCCAGCTGCTGCGCAGCTTGGCCTCGCGCAGGGCCTTTTGTTGCCAACCGCCGATGCGCTCGGCGTAGTGGCGCAGTGCGTTGGCGTCATGCAGGTCGAGCGCCAGCGGCCAGCTGCCGAGCAGGGTCTGCCACAGCAGCAGCTCATCGCCCGGGCCGGGCGCGGCGCCATCCTCCAATGCCTCGCGCAGCGGCGCCGCCAGTTCGCGCCAGTGCTCCACCCGGCTGGCCAGCCAGGCCCCGCGCTCGCTGAGCACCGCCAGGCGCGCCCGGCAGTCTTCGCCACGCTTGTGATCGTGGGTGGCGGTGGTCAGCAGGTTGTCGGGGAAGTCGCGCAGGCGGCGCTGGGCTTGTGTGTGAAACCACCCTGGGTCGGCACTGAAACGCTCGGCCTCGAAGCCCACATCGTTGCGCGACAACAGCCGGGCGCTGCGGTAGAACGCGGTGTCTTCCACGGCCTTGGCGGCGGTTGGCGCGGTCAGTTGCTGGAAGCGCACGCAGGCGTGACGCAGGTGCTTGCGTGGTCGGCCCGGGGGCAGGCGTCGCCAGGGCTGGCCGCCGAGCCACTGCGCCAGGTGCTCGAGCAGCGGCCAGTCGGCCTCGCTCAGTGACTGGCGGGCATCCGCGAGCGCTTGCTGGAAGAACCCCTCGTCCTCGGCCGGGCGTCCACAGGCGTTGATGTAGGTGCGGTACACCGGGTAGTGCTCGGCCAGCGCCTGTAGCGCGCGGCGGATGGCACCGAGGGTGAGGTCACGGGTCATCAGGTCGTCGCGGGCCACCTGCAGCAAGGCCAGGGCCACCGACTCGCAGTCGCCGGCCAGGCCGGCGTTGAGCACCAGGTGGCGAGCCTCGCGCACTTCCTCGGCAAATGCCGGCCGTTCGCTGACGGCGCTCCACAGCTCGGTCAGCGGTGCCTCGCCCGCCGGGTCGTGTTGCAGCAGCGAGATCTGGTTCATGAACTCGTAGCCGGTGGTGCCGTCGGTGAGCCAGTCGCGGTGCAGGTGTTCATCGGCGCCGAGGATTTTCTCGACGTAGATCGGGAAGTGCTCCACACCCGCCTGCAACGGTCGGCGCGCCAGCAGCCCGTCGACCCGCCGGCGCAAGTTGCGGCAGTAGCGGCGCGGGTCGGCCAGGCCGTCGATATGGTCGATGCGCAAGCCATCCACCAGCCCGCGCTCGATCAGCTCGAACAGCTTGGCGTGGGTGGCCTCGAACACCACCGCACGCTCCACCCGCAGGCCGCCCAGTTCATTGATGTCGAAAAAGCGCCGCCAGTTGATGTCGTCGGCGGCGGTGCGCCAGCTGGCCAGGCGGTAGGTCTGGCGCTCCAGCAACTGGTGCAGGCGCTTGAAGCCGGCTTCGGTGCGGCTGTCGAAGGCGGCCAGGGCGCCTTCGAGGCTGGCCCCGGCCTCGACCACCAGGGCCAGGTCGCGGTGCAGCGCCACGGCGTCGGCCAGCGGTTCGGCGGCCTCGTGCAGGGCGCTGAAGTGTTGGGCCAGGGCCTGCAGCCGTGGGTCTTCGGCACGGCCGAGAATGCGCCCGTAGTCCAGTGGGCAGATCGGGAAACGATGCGCGTGATGGGCGACCTCGAACCGGCCATGCTCGGCGTCGAAGGTCAGGGGCATGTCACCGTTGAGCAGCGCCACGCCATAGTCGCTGCCGAGGAACGGCAACAGCAGTTGCCCGGCCAGCAGCGGGTCGCTGGAGTGCCACTGGATATCGAAGAACTCGGCATAGGGGCTGCGTCGGCCCCAGGCCAGCAGACTCTGCCACCAGGGGTTGTCGGCGCCGCCCACGGCCATGTGGTTGGACACCGTGTCGAGGATCAGGCCCATGCCATGCTGGCGCAAGGCGGCCACCAGGCGCTCCAGCGCGGCCTCGCCGCCCAGCTCGGGGTTGACCCGGGTCGGGTCGACCACGTCGTAGCCGTGGCGCGAGCCTGCACGGGCGGTCAGGATCGGCGAGGCATATACATGGCTGATGCCGAGCTGGGCGAAGTAGGGCACCAACGGCGTCGCGTCATCCAGGGTGAAGTCGCTGTGCAGCTGCAGGCGCAGGGTGGCGGTTAGCGGCTTCATCGATCACGCTCCCAGGCTTGTTCGCGGGCCTGGGCCAGCAGCTCCAGGCGCCGCGCTGCGTCCTCGTCGTCGAGCAGCTCGAGGGCCGTGGCCTTGAAGCGGCGCCGCCAGTTGGGGTGGCCAGCGGTGGTGCCGGGCAGGTTGGGTTGCTCGTCGCAGCCCAGCAGGTCCTCCAGCGGTACCAGCACCAAGGGGGCGCGGGTGTGGCCGAGGTAACGGATCGCCGCGTCGATCAACGCCCGGTCGTCCGGCAATGGGCCGTAGTTGTGCTCGAGGGTGCGACGCAGGCCGTCGCGCTCCAGCGCCCGGCTATCGCGCCAGTGCCCTTCGCTGGTGGCGTCGATCAGTTGCAGGCGGTTGTGCCAGTCGATGTCACGGGCTTGCAGCCAGCCGGCCAGCGGCGCCAGGTCATGGGTGCCGGTGGTGGCCAGGGCGTTGTCCGGCCAGTCGAGGATCGGCTTGAAGCGCCCGGGCGCATCCTGCTCGAAGGGCAGCACGCGCATGCCCAGCACGGCCTTGGCCGCCAGGCGCTCGCGCAGGCCTTCGGGCACGGTGCCCAGGTCCTCGCCGAGGATGATCGCCTGGTGCCGTACCGATTCCAGGGCCAGCAGGCGCAGCAGGTCGTCGAGCGGGTAGTTGAGGTAGGCGCCCTCGCGGGCAGTGGCGCCACGGGGGATCAGCCACAGCCGGCGCAGGCCCATCACATGGTCGATGCGCAGGCCGCCGGCATGGGCCAGGTTGGCCCGCAGCATCTCGATGAAGGCGCGGTAGCCGTTGCGTTTGAGGCCTTCGGGGGAGAAGGCGCAGATGCCCCAGTCCTGCCCCGCGCGGTTGAGGATGTCGGGCGGTGCGCCGACCTTGAGGTCGGCCAGCAGTTCGTCCTGGCGGCTCCAGGCCTGGCTGCCGGCGCCGTCGGCGCCCACCGCCAGGTCGGCGATCAGGCCGATCGCCATGCCGTTGCTGCGCGCCGCGTCCTGGGCGCGTTGCAGGCTGCGTTCGCTGAGCCACTGGCAGAACGCGTGGAATTCGACACGGGCCGGGTAGGCGGCGGCGAAGGCTTCGACTTCCGGGTGATAGGGGTCGTGCCAGGCCTTTGGCCAGTTGCGCCAATCGGCGCCCAGGCCCTGGTCCACCGCCTCGCTTTGCAGCACTTCGAAGCGGCAATGGTGTTCGAGCCGTTCGCCGCCGGCCTCGCGGAAACTGGCGAAGTCTGCGCGCAGCGGGTGGTCGCCCTGGCTGAAGTCCTGGTACAGCGCTTCCAGCAAACGCTGGTGGGCCTTGGCGGCGCGTGGCCAGTCCACCAGTGGCTGTTGCTGCAGGTCTTCCAGTGTCTGCGCAAGCCCGCAGGCCTCGATGGCCATGCGCACGGCGCGTTCGCCCAGCAGGGCTGCGGGGCTGGCGTACAGCGCGTTGAGCAACAGCCGGCTGGACGGTGAATAGGGGCTGAAGTGCTGTTGGTCGAAGGCCGACAGCGCGTGCATCGGGCTGATCGCCAGGGCATCGGCGCCGCGCTCGGCGGCACTGCGCGCCAACTGCTCCAGCGCCAGGCAGTCGCCATAGCCGCCATCGTCGGGGCGGCGCAGGCTGTACAACTGCACCGCCAGGCCCCAGCAGCGCGGTGGCGGTTCGCTAATGGCATCTTCGAGCGCGTGGCAGCGCTGCGGCGCCACGGCGAGGGTGAAGGTGCGGCCGTCGATGGCCAACTGGTGATAGCCGGTCGGCAGCCCACCCGGCAGGCGTGCTTGGGCGTCCAGCACCAGCGTGCGCTGGCTGGCGTCCTCCAGGGTGCAGTGCACCTGGCTGCCGGCGCTGAACCAGCGTTGCAGGCCGAGGGGCTGGTCGACATCGACGGTCAGCAGCGGGGGCAGGTGTTCGCTGTCTTCGGCCTGCTCGACCAGGCGCAGGCTGCTGGCGATGGCCTGGTCGTCGTCAGCGGGGTGGCCAAGGGCTTGCAGCACATGGCGCAGCACCTCGTCGCTGACCTGCTGCGGGCGGTTGTTGGCGTCGATCCAGTCGCGGGCCAGGCCGACGCGGGCGGCCAGGCGGTGCAGGGGCTGTTCGCTCATGGCGTCTCCGGTTCGGGGGGCAGCAGGCTGACCACGCAGCTGTGCGCGGCGAGTGTCGAGTCGGGGTGGGCGTTGTCGCTGCTGTCGTACAGGTGCAGCGCCTGGGCCGGCAGTTGCACGGCCTGGGGCTGGGCGCCGAGGTTGAGGTCGATACGCAGCTGCTGGCCGTTGCCCAGGCGCCAGCGTGCGGTGAGTGCCTTGTCGCCCAGCACCTCGGTGCCGAGTGCGCGGGTGCCGGGCAGGTGCGGGATGAGGTGGCGTTTACGCAGGTCGAGCAGTTGCTGATAGAGGCCGTGCCAGCCGGCCAGCACGTCCTTGTGCTGCGGCCGGGAACGTTCGAAGGTGGTTTCGGCGTTGGGGTCGGGGATCTGTTCGCGTCTGGCGGGGTCGGCGAAGGCGTCGAAGTGGGCGAACTCGCCACGCCGGCCCTCGCGCACGGCATCGGCCAGCGCGTCGTGGAAGTCGGTGAAAAACAGGAACGGCTTGCAGCTGCCGTCGTCGTCGCCCATGAACAGCAGCGGGATCATCGGCGCCAGCAGCAACAGCCCGGTGGCCGCGCGCAAGGCCTGGGGCGGGCAAAGGCGGGTAAGGCGCTCGCCCAGGGCGCGGTTGCCGACCTGGTCGTGGTTTTGCAAAAACAGCACGAACGCGCTGGGTGCAAGGTGGCCGCTGGGTTCGCCCCGTGGCGTGCCATGGCGGTTGGCCTGGCCCTGGAACACGAAGCCTTCGGCCAGGCAGCGTGCCAGCTGGTCGATCGGCCGCTGCTGGTAGTCGGCGTAGTAGCCTTCGGTTTCGCCCGTCAGCAGCACGTGCAAGGCGTTGTGGCCGTCGTCGTTCCACTGAGCATCGAAGCCCTGTTCCAATAGCGCGGCCTGGTTGTGTTCGTTTTCCAGCACCAGCCAGATCTGCCGGCCCGGCGCTACCGCCGCGCGCACCCGCTGCGCCAGTTCGACGAGGAAATCCGGCTGGTCGATGGCGTGCACCGCATCCAGGCGCAGGCCGTCGCAGCGGTAGTCGCACAGCCACATCAGCGCGTTCTGGATGAAGTACTCGCGCACCGCTGGCCTGCGAAAATCGATGGCCGCGCCCCAGGGCGTCTGCCGGTCCTGGCGAAAGAACGGGCTGGCGTACTGGTGCAGGTAGTTGCCGTCCGGGCCGAAGTGGTTGTAAACCACGTCCACCAGCACCATCAGGCGGTGGCCGTGGGCTTGGTCGATCAGTGCGCACAGCTCCTGCGGCGTGCCGTAGCTGTGCTGTGGGGCGAACGGCAGCACGCCGTCATAGCCCCAGTTACGCTCACCGGGGAACTGGCCCAGCGGCATCAGCTCGATGGCGCTGATGCCCAGCGCGGCCAGGCGTGGCAGCGTCTCGGCCACGCCGCTGTAACCGCCGAGCAGGCCCACGTGCAACTCCTGGATCACCGCCTCGTGCCACGGGCGGCCCTGCCAGGGGTGTTGCCATGGGTAGCCGGCAAGGTCCACCAGCTCACTCGGCCCCTGCACGCCCTCGGGCTGATAGCGCGAAGCCGGGTCGGCCACCTTGAGCTGCCGGTCGATCCGCAGCTGATACCGCTCACCGGCCTGGCAGGGGGCAACGCCGACGTACCAACCGTCATCAACGGGCGACAGCTCAACGGCGGGCTGCCGCTCGACTTCCACGCTCACGCTGCGCGCATCCGGCGCCCAGAGGGCAAAGCGCGCCGACGTGGCGTCCACTACCTGCGCGCCATGCCTGTGCATCGTCCGCTCTCCGCTCAGTAGTGGGCGATCTGGGTCTGCCTGACCAGGTCCTCGTACAGCCGCGCGTAGGGTTCCACCGCCTGGCACCAGTTGAAGGGCTGGGTCATCGACAGGCAGCGCATGGCGTTGAGCAGGTGCTTCTTGCCGTACACATAGAAGGCGCGGCTCAGCGCTTCGCGGTAGCTGTCCAGGGTCGAGTCGTTGAACAGGAACCCGGTGACGCCGTTCTCGATGGTGTCGGCCAGCCCGCCGGTATTGCGCGCCACCGGCAGCGAGCCGAAGCGTTGCGCGTACATCTGGCTCAGCCCGCACGGCTCATAGCGCGATGGCATCAGCAGAAAATCGCTGCCGGCGAACATCCGCCGGGCATCGGTTTCGTTGAAGCCGATGCGCACGCCGATACGGCCCGGATGACGCAATGCCAGCTCGCGCATGGCCTGTTCTTCTTCGGGCTCGCCACGGCCGATGATGGCGATCTGGCCGCCTTGCTCGACGATGTAGTCGGCCACGCCCAGGGTCAGGTCCAGGCCTTTCTGGTAGACCAGCCGCGAGACCACGGCGAACAGCGGCCCCTTGGACGCGTCCAGGCCGAACAACTCGCGTACCTGCTGGGTGTTGCGCGCCTTGCCGTCCCAGTCGTTGAGGCTGAAGTTGTGCACCAGGTGCCCGTCGGTGGCCGAATCCCAGCTCTCGTCGATGCCGTTGGGGATACCGCCGAGCAAGCCTTGCTGGGCCTTGCTGGCGAGGAAACCGTCCAGGCCGCAGCCGAACTCGGGGGTGGTGATTTCCCGGGCGTAGGTGGCGCTCACCGTGGTGATGTGGCTGGAGTAGGCCAGGCCCGCCTTGAGGAACGACAGCTTGCCGTAGAACTCCATGCCTTCCTGTTGCATGGCGTGGTCGGGGATCGCCAGCTCCGGGCTGCAGGCGCGGCTGTACACACCCTGGTAAGCCAGGTTGTGGATGGTGAACAGGGTCGGGGTGCTCAGCCCGCGCCAGTGCATGTAGGCCGGGGCCAGGCCGGCCGGCCAGTCGTGGGCGTGCACCAGGTCGGGGCGCCAGTGGGCCATGCCTTCACCGGCGGCAATTTCTGCGGCGGCCAGGCCCAGGCGGGCGAAGCGGATATGGTTGTCTGGCCAGTCGCGGCCGTTGTTGGCGCCGTAGGGGGTGCCTTCGCGCTGGTACAGTTCGGGGCAGATCAGCACATAGATCACCAGGCCATCGGCCAGGTCCATGCGGCCGATCTTGCACGGTGGCAGTGCCGCGTGGCCGCCCAGTTCACCGACGATATGGATGGGGTTGTCGCTCTCCATCACCTGGGGGTAGCCAGGGATCAGCACCCGCACATCGTGCAGGTGGGCCAAAGCCCGCGGCAGGGCGGCGGACACGTCGCCCAGGCCGCCGGTCTTGACCAGGTCGGCGATTTCCGAAGTGACGAACAGGACCTTGCGCTTGTTGGGGTTGTGCTGGCGCTGGGCGCCGGGTGCCTTGACTGTCGGGGCGAGGCTGGGTGGCAGCGGCTCGCGGCTATCCGATTTGAATGCATCTACGTGAGGTTCGACAGCGGCACTGATCATACTTCTCTCCGTCCCTTGTTTTTGCGGGTGCGGGCACCCGTTGCGTTATTTCGTGCTGGTTCTCTCTGATCGGTGGTGCATCTTCGTAGTGCGGTCCTTGCCCGATATCGGTGCGCGCAGGCACGGCACGCTCGGCAATCCGGCCGAAAAGCGTGTAGACGGGTGGGGGTGGGTGGGCCTGGCGTGAGGAAGTCCCTTTGCGTTGGCCTACTTAGCTCCTGACCTGCCCGCATTTCGGAAAGTTCGACTTTTTTACGTCACTTTTTCCGAGCAAAACGCGGGCCGAATCTGGAGTGTAGGGGACGAAACGACATTCTTGTGACTTGCTGGTCATTTTTCTGATGACCGTTCGTCCCCGCAAACGTTGGCGGGTGTTACAAAATTTGTACAGGTAGGGAAGTGCCTGGTCGGCGGGTAGGGCGGGGGGTGAAAACGGGCAGGGCGGGGAGCCGCTCGGCTCCCTGCGCAGGGGCGGTGACTCAGAGGCTGGCGGGCTTGCCTTGCAGGCGGGCCTGTTCCAGCAGTTGGTTCAAGTGCGCCACTTGCTGGCGCAGCTGGTCACGTTCGTCCTTCAGCTGACGCAGTTCATCACGGCGTACGGACACGTAGAGGGTCTGGGTGGGAGTGGCAGGCATCAGGGTACCCATGAGCACACCTCGCAGGGCTGGCTGGTGACAAATCAAAGCGTAGTCGCTTCACGCGGCGCGCATTCTGAATTCTTTCCCTGGCCATGGGAACTTTTTTGTTTATCGTGGTCTCGCCGTTCGTCGGTGAACCCTCTGCGGGTACGCTGGACTAATCTGAAATCCTTAACGGCTGTAATCCATTTCTAACGGGAGCGTCACCACATGCAACTGGGAATCGTCGGGCTGGGCCGCATGGGCGGCAATATCGCAAGGCGGCTGATGCGCGCCGGCCACCGCACCGTGGTGCATGACCGCAACCGTGAAGCGATCACCGGGCTTGAGGGCGAGGGCGCGCAAGGGGCCCACGACCTTGGCGCGCTGGTGCAGAAGCTCAAGGCGCCGCGCGCGGTGTGGGTCATGCTGCCGGCGGGCGAGCCCACCGAGCAGACCATCGCCCAGCTGGCCGAACTGCTGGAGCCGGGCGATGCGATCATCGACGGCGGCAACACCTTCTATAAAGACGACATGCGCCGCGCGGCCGAGCTGGCCAAGCGTGGCCTGCATTACCTGGACGTGGGCACCTCCGGTGGCGTGTGGGGCCTGGACCGCGGCTACTGCATGATGATCGGTGGCGAGAAGGAGGTGTTCGAGCGCCTGGAACCGCTGTTCAAGGCCCTGGCCCCCGGCGTCGGCGACATCCCCCGCACCCACGGGCGCAGCGGTGAGCACGAGCGCGCCGAGCACGGCTACATCCACGCCGGCCCGCCGGGCGCCGGCCACTACGTGAAGATGGTGCACAACGGCATCGAGTACGGCCTGATGCAGGCCTACGCCGAAGGCTTCGACCTGCTGCGCAGCAAGGGCGGCGACGAACTGCCCGAAGACCAGCGCTTCGACCTCAACCTGACCGAGATCGCCGAAGTGTGGCGCCGTGGCAGCGTGGTCACCTCCTGGCTGCTGGACCTGACCGCCGACGCCCTGGTTGCCGACCCACAGTTGTCCGCGTTCAGCGGTTCGGTGTCTGACAGTGGCGAAGGGCGCTGGACCATCGATGCCGCCGTGGAGCAGGCAGTGCCGGTGCCGGTGCTGTCCAGCGCGCTGTTCGCCCGCTTCCGCTCGCGCCAGCAGCAGGGTACTTACGGTGACAAGATCCTCTCGGCCATGCGCCTGGGCTTCGGTGGCCACGTCGAGAAGAAAGGCGAATGACCAAACCAAACATCCCTGCCGCTCCACCCTGCACCCTGTTCCTGTTCGGCGCCAACGGCGACCTGGTCAAGCGCCTGCTGATGCCGGCGCTGTACAACCTGAGCCGTGATGGCCTGCTGGACCGCAACCTGCGCATCGTCGGGGTCGATCACAATGCGGCCAGCGCCGAAGCGTTCGCCGAGCGCCTGCATGCCTTCATGCTGGAGCGTGACCAGGGCCGCGAAGGCAGCGAGCGCTGCCTGGACGACAAGCTCTGGGCGCGCCTGGCCAAGCGCCTGGACTACCAGACCGGCGACTTCCTCGACCCGGCGACTTACCAGGCCCTGGCCAAACGCATCGACAAGACCAGCCACGGCAATGCCATCTTCTACCTGGCCACCTCGCCACGCTTCTTCCCGGAAGTGGCCCAGCGCCTGGGCGATGCCGGCCTGCTCGACGAGTCCGCCGGGGGCTTCCGGCGGGTGGTGGTGGAGAAACCCTTCGGCACCGACCTGGCCAGCGCCGAAGCGCTGAACGCCCGCCTACTGAAGGTGATGAACGAGCGGCAGATCTACCGCATCGACCATTACCTGGGCAAGGAGACGGTGCAGAACATCCTGGTCAGCCGTTTTTCCAACGGCCTGTTCGAGTCGTTCTGGAACAACCATTACATCGACCACGTGCAGATCACTGCGGCCGAGACGGTCGGCGTCGAGACCCGCGGCGCCTTCTATGACAGCACCGGCGCCCTGCGCGACATGGTGCCCAACCACCTGTTCCAGCTGCTGGCGATGGTCGCCATGGAGCCGCCGGCCGCCTTTGGCGCCGATGCGGTGCGTGGCGAGAAGGCCAAGGTGATCGGCGCCATCCGCCCGTGGACGACGAAGATGGCACTGAAAAATTCGGTGCGTGGCCAGTACACCAGCGGCAAACAGGGGCGCAAGCCGCTGGCCGGTTACCGCGACGAGCCCAATGTTGGCAAAGACAGCCAGACCGAGACCTACGTCGCCCTTAAAGTGATGATCGACAACTGGCGCTGGGCCGGCGTGCCGTTCTACCTGCGCACCGGCAAGCGCATGAGTGTGCGCGACACCGAGATCGCCATCTGCTTCAAGCCCGCGCCTTATGCGCAGTTCCGCGAAAGCGAGCTGGAGCGGCCCAAGCCCAACTACCTGAAGATCCAGATCCAGCCCAACGAGGGCATGTGGTTCGACCTGCAGGCCAAGCGGCCCGGGCCGGAGCTGGTCATGGAAAACGTCGAGCTGGGGTTTGCCTACAAGGACTTCTTCCAGATGACCCCGGCGACCGGTTACGAGACCTTGATCTACGACTGCCTGACGGGCGACCAGACCCTGTTCCAGCGTGCCGACAACATCGAGAACGGCTGGCGCGCGGTGCAGCCGTTTCTTGATGCCTGGGCCAGCGAGGCGGGGGAGGTGCATGGGTATGCGGCCGGGGAGGATGGCCCGGAGGCTGGCAACGAGCTGCTGACCCGCGACAAGCGCGAGTGGCACAACTTGGGTTGATGGTTGCCTGCACCGGCCCTATCGCGGGGCAAGCCCGCTCCCACGCTTTGGACCACCCCCAAGGCTTAAGTTGGTGTCCAACTTCTTGGGGGCAGCCCACTTCCGTGGGAGCGGGCTTGCCCCGCGATGAGGCCGACTTGGGCGGAACGACTAGCGCCCCCCAGGCATCCAACCTCAGGCCCACACGCCAAAGGAGCCCGGATGCCTGCCCCCATCGAAGACTACGCCCTCATCGGCAACTGCCGCAGCGCCGCGCTGGTCAGCCGCGACGGCGCCATCGACTGGCTGTGCCTGCCACGCTTCGACGCCCCGGCCGTGTTCGCGGCATTGCTGGGCAACGAAGAAAACGGCCGTTGGCGCATCGCCCCCAGTGACCCGGTGGAGCACTGCACACGCCGCTACCTAGACGACACCCTGGTGCTGGAAACCCACTGGACCACCGCCAGCGGCCGGGCCCGGGTGCTCGACTGCATGCCCCTGGGTGACAGCAACGCCATCGTGCGCATCGTCGAAGGCCTGGCGGGCGCAACCGCGTTCGAGATGGACCTGGTGCTGCGCTTCGACTACGGCCGCAGCGTGCCCTGGGTGGAGAAGATCGACCCGCTGACCCTCAGCGCGGTGGCCGGCCCCGACCGGCTGATACTGCGCAGCAGTGTCGAAGCCCATGGCCAGGACCATCACAGCGTTGCGCGTTTTCGCGTGCGCGCTGGCGAGCGCCAGGTGTTCAGCCTTTGCCACCAGCCCTCGCACCTGCCCGTTCAGCCCGGGTGCGATGTCGATCATGACCTGCAACAGACCATCGCCCAATGGCAGGCCTTCGCCGCCCGCTGCCCGGACGTCGGCCCCTACACCCATCTGGTGCGCCGCTCGCTGCTGACGCTCAAGGCCATGACCTATGCGCCCACCGGCGGCATGGTCGCCGCCGTCACCACCTCGCTGCCCGAGCGCGTGGGTGACGAACGCAATTGGGACTACCGCTACTGCTGGCTGCGTGACGCCACCATGACCCTGCTGGCCCTGATGAACCTCGGCTACTTCGACGAAGCCCAGGCCTGGCGCGAATGGTTGCTGCGCTCGGTGGCCGGCAACCCCGAGCAGATGCAGATCATGTACGGCCTGGCGGGCGAGCGTGACCTGCCCGAGTTCAGCCTGCCCTGGCTGGCGGGCTACGAGCACTCCCGGCCGGTGCGCGTCGGCAATGCCGCCTCCGAGCAGTTGCAGCTCGATATCTATGGCGAACTCGCCGACGCCATGACCCAGGCCATCAAGGGCGGCCTGCCGCGTCATCCGCGCAGCTCTGCCATCGCCCGGCTGATCCTGCCCTATGTGGAAAGCATCTGGCACGAGCCTGACGAAGGGCTGTGGGAGGTGCGCGGCGGCCGTCAGCATTTCGTGCATTCCAAGGTCATGGCCTGGGTTGCCTTCGACCGCGCCGCCAGCCTGGCCGAGACCACCGAGGAAGACCGCGAGCGAGGCAGGCACTACCGGCGCGTTGCCGAGCAGATCCGCGCTGAAGTCTGCGCGCGTGGCCTGGACCCGTCCGGGCAGCACTTCGTGCAGGCCTATGGCTCGACCGAGCTGGACGCCAGCCTGCTGCAGATTGCCCTGACCGGTTTTTTGCCGGCGGATGATCCGCGCTTTCTGCGTACCCTTGAGCAGGTCGAACAGCGCCTGTTGCGCAACGGCCTGCTGCTGCGCTACGACAGCGACAGTTGCAGCGATGGTCTGACGCCGGGGGAGGGTACGTTCCTGGTGTGTTCGTTCTGGCTGGCGGATGTGTATGTGCTGCTCGGGCGTCAGCAGGATGCGCAAATGCTGTATGAGCGGTTGACTGGGTTGTGCAATGACGTCGGGCTGCTGGCCGAGCAGTACGACCCGGTGGGTAAGCGGATGCTGGGGAATTTTCCGCAGGCGTTCAGCCATATCGGGATTATCAATACGGCGTTGAATCTGCACCGGGCGCGGTGTCCGGTGCGGGATAGGGCGCATAGGGCTGATCGGGATAGTGGGTGAGGGCTACCAGGTGCTCGCCGGAGGATTTGCAGCGCCTATCAGATCGAGCGCCGCCCGCGCGGCGCTTCGCGGGTAAACCCGCTCCCACAGTTTGTTTCGGGCCAATGAGTCCTGTGAAAGTACCGGCGCCTGCCTTGGTGCATGCCTTGAGTCATGCGGGGCGGCGGCAACGCCCACACTGAAACCGAGTCGTATCAACAAGGCTGACCAGGTGATGGCACAGGAGAGACTGGCCCGAAACAAACTGTGGGAGCGGGTTTACCCGCGAAGCGCCGC
>NZ_JBMOWQ010000281.1:0-15074 GCF_049310485.1 Pseudomonas sp. GZD-209 | reverse complement strand
CCGCTCCCACGCTAAACCACACTCACTTCGTGGGAGCGGGCTTGCCCCGCGATGGCCATGACGTATTACTGAATCTGCTCCGGCGTCACGATCACCCAGTTCTTGTCCGCCGTCACCGCCAGCCCCTCTTTGGCCTGGGCCGCCGCATGCTTGGCGATCATGCCGTTCAACTGGTCCATGTACTTGGCCTTGCGGTTGATCCACAGGTGGATGCCGCCCTTGCTCACATCGACGCTGTGGAACTGCATGTAGCCATCGCTGGTCGGCGTATCGCCGCCCACCAGCACCGGTTTCTTCCATTCGTCGATATAAGTCAGGATCGCCGCTTGCTTGCCGGCCATCCAGGTCGCCGGGGTCCACAGGTACGGAGTCAGTTCCAGGCCTTCGTTGGCCTTGGGGTCATAGTGCCCGGCGCTGATCTGCTTGCGCGCGGTGGTCAGCTGGCCCGTGGCGCGGTCCTTGAGCAGCAGGCTGACGCCGATCACGTTCTCGGGTTTGACGTTGTAGCCGTACTTGGGATCGGCGGCGACCATGCGCACCAGCTCTTCCGACGCCGCCGAGATCACGTACACCTCGATGCCGTTCTCCATCAGCTTGTTGTACAGCTCGGCCTGGCCGGTGAAGACCTTGGGCGGCTGCACCTCGATGTTCTTGACCTGATCCCCTTCGTAATAGGTGCTGGGGATCGGCTTGCCCGAGGCCATCAACTCGTCGACCTGCTGCTTCAGCTCCTTGAGAGTAAAGCCCGAGAACACCTGGGCCACCCACGGGTAGCAGACCATGTCGTCGATTTCGCACAGGCGGTAGTAGTAGCTGAACAGGCTCTCCTTGTGCTCGGCGGTGTCCTTGAACGGGATCAGCTTGAGCGAGGGATCGAGCTTGTCGCGGGTCAGCAGGCCCTTGTTCTCCATGTACGGCAGCAGCGACTCTTCGAGGTCGAAGCGGTAGCTGGTGTTGTCCATGTCGAACACCGCGTAGTTACCCTTGTTGGCATTGGCGGCGATCATCGCGTCCAGCTTGCTGGCCGCCTCGGCGGGCCAGTGCTTGAGCTCGGTGGCCGCCCAGCTGCTGGCGCTGAGCAACAGGGCCAACCCGCCGGCGAGCCGTTTCGCAGCAGTCATCATGTGCAGTTCTCCCAAAGACGTGGCCGCTCAACCCTAGACCCGTTTTGTGACACCCGGACGTTCGCGACCGACCCCGACGCAGCCGCAAACGCCATGCGGATTGCCAATAACGACATGGCGTTATTCCATAAACGACTATGCAAATTCCTTTTAGATATAAATTCGTTTGTTTTCAGGCTGTTAGCATTTCCGTTCGCAATCGCTCATCAGAGGCGATGCCTCTTCTGTTTTTTCTGGAGCTTCAATGAACCTGCCGCTGTCTCTCAACCTGCTGGCGTTCCTGGCCCTGCTGCTGGGCCTGGCGCAAACCCGCCGCACCGACTGGAGCCTGGCCAAGAAAGTCCTGCTGGGCCTGGCCCTGGGCGTGGGCTTCGGCCTGGTCCTGCACACGGTCTACGGCGCCGGCCACCCGGTACTGAAAGCCACCATTGCCTGGCTCGACCTGGTCGGCAACGGCTATGTCGGCCTGCTGCAGATGATCGTCATGCCGCTGATCTTCGCCTCGATCCTCAGCGCCGTGGCCCGCCTGCACAATGCATCGAGCCTGGGCCGCATCAGCGTGCTGAGCATCGGCACCCTGCTGCTGACCACCGCCATCGCCGCGCTGATCGGCATCGTCCTGACCAACCTGTTCGGCCTCAGCGCCGAGGGCCTGGTGGCCGGCGTGCAGGAAAGCGCGCGGCTGCAGGCGATCCACAGCGACTACGCGGGCAAGGTTGCCGACCTCAACATCCCGCAACTGCTGCTGTCGTTCGTCCCCACCAACCCGGTGGCCGACCTGGCGCGGGCCAAGCCGACCTCGATCATCAGCGTGGTGATCTTCGCCGTGTTTCTGGGCCTGGCCGCCTTGCAACTGATCAAGGACGACAAGGACAAAGGCGAACGCGCGCTGTCGGCCATCGACGTGCTGCAAGCCTGGGTGATGCGCCTGGTGCGCCTGGTGATGAAGCTCACCCCCTATGGCGTGCTGGCGCTGATGACCAAGGTGGTGGCCAGCTCCAACCTCGACGACATCCTCAAGCTGGGCAGCTTCGTGGTGGTGTCGTACATCGGCCTGGGCCTGATGTTCGTGGTGCACGGGGTGATCCTGGCGCTGACCGGCGTCAGCCCGCTGCGCTTCTTCCGTAAAGTGTGGCCGGTCCTGACCTTCGCCTTCACCAGCCGCTCCAGCGCCGCCAGCATCCCGCTGAACATCGAGGCGCAAACCCAGCGCCTGGGCGTGCCGCAGTCGATCGCCAGCTTCAGCGCCTCGTTCGGCACCACCATCGGCCAGAACGGCTGCGCCGGCCTGTACCCGGCGATGCTCGCGGTGATGGTCGCCCCGGCGGTGGGCATCGACACCTTCGACCCGCTGTGGATCGCCACCCTGGTGGCCATCGTCACCCTGAGCTCGGCCGGTGTGGCCGGCGTGGGCGGTGGCGCGACCTTCGCCGCGCTGATCGTGCTGCCGGCCATGGGCCTGCCGGTGGAGCTGGTGGCACTGCTGATCTCGGTGGAGCCGCTGATCGACATGGGCCGCACGGCCTTGAACGTGAGCGGCTCGATGACCGCGGGCGTGGTGACCAGCCAGTTGCTCAAGCAGACTGACCAGCAGGTGCTGGGCGGGGATGAGCATGCCGAGCTGAGTCACAGCTGATATCGCCGGGGGCGCTTTGCGCCCCTTTCGCTGGCAAGCCAGCTCCCACAGGGTCATGCATTTTCCTGTGGGAGCCGGCTTGCCGGCGATAGGGCTGTGTAGCAGCCCCGGGCTTCAAGTCAGTAACTGGCCCGCAACGTCAACGTCAGGTTGCGCGGCTCGCCATAGAAGTTCGACCCCCAGGCACTGTCCACCCGCTCGTAATACTTGCGGTCGAACAGGTTGTTGGCCGTGAGCGTGGACGACAGGTGCTTGTTGAAGCGATACCCCAGCTGCGCCGTGGCCACGCTGTAACCCCCCTGGACGAAGTCCACGTCACGCTTGTAATAGGTCTGGCTGACCGCCCGCACACCGCCACCCACGCTGAAACCGTCCAACGGCCCATCCTTGAACTCGTAACGCGTCCACAGGTTGAAGTTGTGCTTGGGGGTGATGCTGATGCCCTGGTAGTTCTCCTCGTTCATCGACTTGAGCATGGTGAAGGCGTAGCCGGTGCTGATGCTCCAGTTGTCGGTCAGGTTGCCGGACAGCTCGGTTTCCCACCCCTGGCTACGGACCCGGCCCTGCGCCTCGAAGTAGTTGCTGCGCTCCACCGCCTGCGCACGGTTCTCGTCATAGATGCGGAACAACGCCACGCTGCCGTTCAGGCGGCCATCGAGAAACTCACGCTTGAGCCCCAGCTCGTACTGTTCGCCCTCGCGCGGGTCGATCGGCTTGCCGCTGGCGTCCACGTCGGTCTGCGGCTTGAACACGCTGGTGTAGCTGGCGTAGGCCGACAGCTCGGGGGTTAACTTGGCCACCAGCGCCGCGTAAGGGATCACCTTGCGGTCGATGTTGGTCTCGGTGTTGGTGAAGTTGTTGAAGAAGGCATTGGCGTTACGCCCTTCGCTCTCGAACCAGGTCACCCGGCTGCCGAGAATCACGTCCAGCCAGTCGGTGGCGCTGATCTTGGTGCGCCCATAGACACCGTACTGCTGCGACTTGACCCAGTTGCCGTTGACCATCTCGTAGTTGCGCTTGGGGATGTTGATGCTGCCCGGGTCGTACACATTGATGTCGAAATACTCCTGGCCGCCGTAGGTGAAGTCCTTGTCCAGGTGCTGGTATTCGGCGCCCACGGTCAGTTCGTGGCTGCGCCCGAAGGCCTCCACCGGCAAGGTCACGAAGCTGTCCAGGCCGAGGGTCTTGATGTGGGTGTAGTAGGCGTAGGCCACTGCGGAGCTGGCGCCGGTCGCCCTGTCCACCGCGCCATCGGTCCAGGTGAAGTTGCGGGTCGGGGTCTCGGCATCGCGGTAGGTCAGCGAGGTCTTGAACTGGCCGCCGTCGTCCAGCGCGTGGTCCACCTCGAAGAAGCCCTCCCACACGCGTTCGTCCAGCTCGTTCCACTTGGCGTCGACGAAGCTCGAGCGGCTCACATCCAGCAGCTTGCCGTCGGCATAGGCCGGCAGGCCGAACGCCGGGGTCGAGTTGTTGCGCTGGTAGGCACCGCCCAGGGACAGCGTGGTGGCCGGGGTCACGTCGTATTCCAGGCGGCCATAGACCATGGGTCGCTCGTTCTGCGCATGGTCGACGAACGACTGGTTGTTCTCGTAGGCGGTCACGAAACGCCCGCGCAGGGTGCCGTCGCTGTTCAGCGGGCCGGTGACATCGACGGTGGAGTGGTAGCGGTCCCAGCTGCCGGCCGACAGCTCGCCGCTCAGGCCGAAGGTGCCGAGCGCACGCTTGCGCACCAGGTTGATGGTGCCGCCCGGCTCCCCTGCGCCCTGGTACAGGCCGGAGGGGCCGCGCAGCACCTCGACCCGGTCAAACATCGCCAGGTCGAAGCTGGTGGCCATGTCGCCCTGCCCGGTCAGCTGCGAAACGCCGTCCATCTGCACCTGGTCGACCAGGAAGCCGCGCATGTACACATCGTTGAGGTTGGAGCCGCTGTTGTAGCTCTTGATCGTCGCCCCGGTCACCTGGCGCATGGCGTCCTGCAGGCTGTTCATGTTCTGGTCGTTCAGGCGTTGGCGGGTAACCACCGAGACCGACTGGGGGATGTCCTTGAGTTTCTGCTCACCCTTGCCGATGGTCAGCGCGCCGGTGGTGTAGGAGCCGCTGCCCTCGGTGGTGGCCCCCAGCGCGCTGCTGTCGATCTTGACGGCGCCCAGTTGCATCGAGGTGTCGCCTGCCGCGCGCTGGCGCTCCAGGGTGACGCTGTCGACGTCGATGACGCTGGCGCTGAGCCCGGTGCCTTGCAGCAGCCTGGCCAGTGCCTGGTCCTGTGGATAACTGCCATTCAGGCCCGACGAGCGCAGGCCCTGGGTGAACTCGCCCGGCACCAGCACCTGCACCCGGGTGACTGCACTGAAGGCCGCCAGCGCCGAGTCCAGCGACTGCGCCGGGATCTCGAAGCGGTAAACCTGTGCCTGCGCAGCGGCCTGCGCCTGCAGCGGCGCGGCCAGGCCTGCGCTGCCCAGCGCGATGGCCAGGCCGAGCACGGTCCGAGTGGCGGTAATCTTCATCAGTGGAGCTCCCCGAAATCGTCCAAGTCATTGAATGGCGCTGCACTATCTGAGAGTGCTTATTATTTGCGCCTGCTCATTCAAGGACGACGGACTCGCGGGAATCCCCGAAACTTTTTTCAACCCTCGCGCAGAATGCGCAGGTAAGGGGTGTATTGCTCGGCGTGGACACCCAGGGTGTGGGTCAGGGCCCTGAGCACGGCCTCCGGCTTGTCGATCTCGAACACCCCGGACACCTTGCGCTGGCGCAGGGCATCGCCCAGCACCAGGGTCTGGCCCGGCCAATAGCGGTTCAGTTCGGCCACCACTTCAGCCAGGGGCTGCTGGCTGAACACCAGTTGCCGTTGCCGCCAGGCGAACGCCCGGCCCGGCTCGAACGGATGAATGGCCCCCGGCCCATTGGCCGCGTATTCCACCGCCTGCCCCGGCACCAGGAACACCCCGGAGCTTTCCCCCGCACGCACCTGCACCTTGCCCTGGGCCAATTGCACACGGGTCTGTTCGCCCTCGAGGGCGACACTGAATTGCGTGCCGACCACCTTCACCCAACCGCCGCCGGCGCGCACCACGAAGGGCCGGTCGGGGTCGCGGGCCACCTCGAACCAGGCCTCGCCACGCAACAGGTGCACACGCCGCTCGCCATGGGCCAGCTCCACTTGCAGCGCGCTGTCGGTGTTCAACTGGATACGCGAGCCATCGGCCAGCTGGACGCTGCGTAGCTCGCCGGTGCCGGTGGCGTAGTCGGCACGCCAGCGGTCCAGCCAGGGCGTCTGGCTGAGCAGCAGCCCCAGCGTCAGCACGGCGGCGGCGGCACTTGCCACCTTGGGCCAGGCACGCCGTGGCGCTGTGCGCCATTGCCCGCGCTGCTGCTCGCGCACGCACCTGGCCGGGGCCTGCAGGGCGCCCAGCAAGGCGATCACCTCGGCCCAGGCCTGGGCTTGCTCCGGCCCCTGCAGGTGCCAGTCGGCAAACGCCTGCCGTTCGGCCGCGGTGACATCCTCGGCTTGCAGGCGGTAATACCAGGCGGTGGCTTCGGCGAACAGCTGCTCGCTGTCGGGCATGTCGCTCATGGGGGCAATCGTGCTCTCGGGATCTTGGCTCATGGGCGTTGCCTCCCCCGGTCACCGGCCAACTGCGCCTTGATGAAGGCACGGCAGTCAAGCAGCGCCTTGCGCAGCTGGTACTCGACGCTGCGTGGCGTGGTGTTCATGCGCTCGCCGATTTCGCGGTAGGTGCAACCGTCGACATGATAGAGCAGGAAGATATGCCGGGTCGCCTCGGGCAAGGCCTGGATGGCGGCCTGCATCAAGGCTTGCTCCTGCTGTGCGGCCAACTGGTCTTCGGCAGCGGGGGCTTCGCTGGCCAGCTCCTCGCTCGGCTCGCCGGCGTCCAGGCGCTCACGGCGAATGGCCTGGCGCTGGTGGTCGCGCACCAGGTTGCTGGCGATGGTGAACAGAAAAGCCGAAAGGTTGTCGATCTGCTTGTCGGCAGGCAGCCGCGCCAACCGCAGGAAGGACTCCTGGGTCAGGTCGGCGGCCACCTGCGCATTGCCGGTGCGCCGTGCCACGAAGGCCTCAAGGGCCTTCTTGTGCTCGGTGAACAGCCGGGCGATCTGCTTGTTCCATGAAGACACGGCGCATCCTGGCTCTAGGTCTCAAGAGGTGCGCACGCTAGCAGAAGATGAGATGGATTCGCAATTGCTGCTGATCAGCGTTTATCCCAGACCTCGAAATGGTAGGCCGGGCCATCGCCCTCGGCGGCCTGGGCCTGGCTCGATGCCAGCTGCCACTGCGCCGGGTCGTACTCGGGGAACCAGGCATCGCCCTGGGGCGACAGCTCGACCCGGGTCAGGTACATGCGGCTCACCAGCCCTTTTTCCAGCGCCTGGCCGTAAAGCTGCGCGCCGCCGATCAGCATCAGCTCCTCGACGCCCTGCTCCCGGGCCCACTGCTCGGCGCGTACCAGCGCCGCTTCCAGCGATGCGAACACCTCGGCACCGGCCAGTTGCAACCCAGGCTGGCGGCTGACCACGATGTTCAGCCGCCCCGGCAACGGCCGGCCCAGCGAATCCCAGGTCTTGCGCCCCATGATGATCGGCTTGCCCAGGGTGGTGGCCTTGAAGTACTTGAAGTCCCCCGGCAAGTGCCAGGGCATGGTGTTGTCGATGCCGATCACACGGTTCTCGGCGAGGGCCGCGATCAGGCTGAGGGGGAGTGAGGTAGTCATGGCGGCGAGGATAGCACCGGGCACGTGGGTTATGCTTGCGCCCTGACCTGTGCAATGGACGAGCTTGTGACTGCACTGACTGAACTGGACAAACACTGGCTCACCGAAGCGGTGCGCCTGCGCGAAGAACACGCCGGCCCCCTGGAGGACCAGGAAGCCAACCGTCGCGCCCGCCAGCAGGGTGGCGACCTGGCCACGCGCATCGCAACCCGCGCCCTGTGGCTGGCCGAACGCGATCGTATGGCCGAGGCGCTGCGCCACTGGAAGCAAGGCGCCCGCCTGGCCTTGATGGCGCTGATGGTGCTGGCCGTGTTCAGCGGCGCCGGCCTGGGCCTGGCGGCGCTGGGCGACGGCCAGCGCCCGGTGAACGTGTTCTGGGCCCTGGGCAGCCTGCTCGGCCTCAACCTGGTGTTGCTGGCCGGTTGGGCCATCGGCTTTTGCTACGCCGGCGAACAGGGCGCAACGCTGGGCCGCCTGTGGTTGTGGCTGAGCGAACGCCTGGCCCGTGATGCCAAGGCCGCGCAACTGGCCCCGGCGCTGCTGGTGCTGTTGCAGCGCCAGCGCCTGAACCGCTGGCTGCTCGGTGCCCTGGTGCATGGCCTGTGGCTGTTGGCGATGCTGGCGGCGCTGGGCATGTTGCTGGCGTTGCTGGCAACCCGGCGCTACGGCTTCGTCTGGGAAACCACGCTGCTCGCCGCCGAACCCTTCATCGCCCTCACCCACGCCCTCGGTGCCCTGCCCTCGTTGCTGGGCTTCGCCGTGCCGGACGAGGCAATGATCCGCGCCAGCGGCGACACCCTGCCGGCCCTCGACCTGGCGCGCCAGGCCTGGGCCAGCTGGCTGCTTGGCGTGGTGCTGGTGTACGGCCTGTTGCCGCGCCTGGTGCTGGCCGCGTTGTGCCTGTGGCGCTGGCGCCAGGGCCGCGGGCGGCTGACCCTGGACCTCAACCTGCCCGGCTATGCGCAGTTGCGTGAAGCGCTGATGCCACGCAGCGAGCGGATCGGCGTACAGGACGCGGCCCCGCAGGCACTCCCGCAGTTCGAGGCCGGGCAACTGGACAGCGGCAGCAGCGGCGCCCTGCTGGTGGGCCTGGAGCTGGACGATCAGCAGCCCTGGCCACCGGCCCTGCCGCAAGGCGTAACCAACGCCGGCGTGCTCGACAGCCGCGAATCGCGCAACAAACTGCTCGAACAGCTCGGCCGCTTCCCCCCGGCGCGCCTGGCCATCGCCTGTGACCCGCGCCGCTCACCGGACCGTGGCAGCCTGGCGCTGCTCGCGGAGTTGGCGCGCAATGCCGGCGCCACGCGCATCTGGTTGCTCCAGCCACAACCCGGCCAGGCGCTGGACGCCGCGCGCCTGGGCGACTGGCACGATGCCCTCGACCGCCTGGGCCTGCCCCACGCCGACACCTCGCCGCTGACCTGGCTGGAGCATGGCCATGACTGAGCCCCTGAAACTGGCCGTGGTCGGCCACACCAACGTCGGCAAGACCTCGCTGCTGCGCACCCTGACCCGCGATGTCGGCTTTGGCGAGGTCTCGCACCGCCCCAGCACCACCCGCCATGTCGAAGGCGCGCGCCTGTCGGTGGACGGCGAGCCGTTGCTGGAGCTGTACGACACCCCCGGCCTGGAAGACGCCATCGCCCTGCTCGACTACCTCGAACGCCTCGAGCGACCGGGCGAGCGGCTGGATGGCCCGGCCCGGCTGGAGCGTTTCCTCCAGGGCAGCGAGGCGCGGCAACGCTTTGAACAGGAAGCCAAGGTGCTGCGCCAGTTGCTGGCGAGCAACGCCGGGCTGTATGTGATCGACGCCCGCGAGCCGGTGCTGGCCAAGTACCGCGACGAGCTTGAGGTGCTGGCCGGTTGCGGCAAGCCACTGCTGCCGGTGCTCAACTTCGTCGCCAGCCAGCAGCACCGCGAGCCGGAGTGGCGCGAAGCCCTGGCGCGGCTGGGCCTGCACGCGCTGGTGCGGTTTGACAGCGTGGCCCCGCCGGAAGACGGCGAACGGCGCCTCTACGAAAGCCTCGCCCTGTTGCTGGAAGAGGCCCGCCCGGCCCTGCAGCGGCTGATCGACGACCAGCAGGCGCAGCGCCTGGCCCGCCAGCACAGCGGCAAACGCCTGATCGCCGAATTGCTGCTCGATTGCGCCGCCTGCCGGCGCAGTGTCGAACCCGCCGACGAAGCCCATGCCATCGAGGCCCTACGCCGGGACGTACGCCAGCGCGAGCAGCGCTGTGTCGAGGCGCTGCTCAAGCTCTATGCCTTCCGCCGCGAAGATGCCGATGCCGGTGACCTGCCATTGCTGGATGGCCGCTGGGGCGATGACCTGTTCAACCCGGAAACCTTGAAGTTGCTGGGCGTGCGCCTGGGCAGTGGGGTGGCGGCAGGTGCAGCGGCCGGCGCCGGCGTCGATCTGCTGGTCGGCGGCCTGACCCTGGGCGCCGCGGCGCTGGCCGGGGCCATTGCCGGCGGCGCGCTGCAAACGGCGCGCAACTATGGCGCGCGGTTGATGGGCAAGCTCAAGGGCCAGCGGGAATTGACGGTGGATGACACCGTGCTGCGCCTGCTGGCGCTGCGTCAGCAGCAGTTGATGGTGGCGCTGGAGCGCCGCGGGCATGCGGCGCAGGACAGCATTCGCCTGGGCGCACTGGACGAGAAGGCCTGGCGCGAAGGCAAGCTGCCCGAGGCGCTGAGCAAGGCCCGGGCACATCCGCAGTGGTCGACGCTTAATCCGGGGGCCAAGGTGAACCAGCCGGAGCGCCAGGAGCAGTTGGAGGCGTTGGTTTTACAAATTTGAGTCAGCAGGGCTGGCCTCTTCGCGGGTAAACCCGCTCCCACAGGGCTTGCACATAAACTTGTGGGAGCGGGTTTACCCGCGAAGAGGCCGGTGAGGCCATCAAAATCTCAGAGCAATGCCAAGGCCTTCTGCTTCAGCACCATCAGGTCCATCACCTCCACCCCGACCTCCTTGGCCAACTCATCCCACTCGCGCATCCGCAGGCTCACCGCAAACAACGGATCCCCCTCGAACGCATCCGCTTCGGCATCGCTCATCACCCCACCCTGATACCCCAGCGTGCGCCGACTGGCCTCGCTCAACCGGTCGTAATACCCCGGCTTACGCAGGGTCAGGTAGCGCTTGGCCTCGACGTGGTACTCCACCAGGCGCGCCATGCGCTCGCCAAAGCCGGCACGGCGCAGGTATTCGGCGCCCAGGCGTTCGTGGCTGACCACGCCATAGCCGCCCATGCTGGCTTCGCCTTCACCCAGCAAGTGGCCGATGTCGTGGAAGAACGCCGCCAGCACCACTTCGTCGTCGTAGCCTTCGGCCATGGCCAGTTGGGCGGCCTGGGACATGTGTTCGAGCTGGGTGATGGCTTCGCCGATGTAGTCAGCGCTGCCGTGGTGTTGGTAGAGGGCGAAGATCTGGTCGATCGAAGGCATCAAACTTTGCTCCGGCTGAATTCAACGCTGCCTGTCATGACGCATTCGCGGGTAAACCCGCTCCCACAGGGGTCGCGCTTTACCTGTGGGAGCGGGTTCACCCGCGAAGAGGCCCCACCAGACTTACTGCTGGGCGACTTTCTCCGACTTGCCGTCATAGCGCTTGCGCCATTCGCTGAGGATCTCGTCGCGGTTCTTCGAGGCCCAGGCGAAGTCGTTCTTGATCAGGCGCTGCTCGTAGTCCGCCGGCAACTCGGTCTGCGGCTTGGCGATGCCCGGTGCGGCGAGCACGGCGAAGTTCTCTTTGTATAGCTCCATCGCGGCGGGGCTGGCGGAAAAATCTGCCAGGCGCCGGGCCGCATCGGCTTTCGGCGAGCCCTTGATCACGGCGGTGGCCTCGATCTCCCAACCCAGGCCTTCCTTCGGCAGCACGATGTCCAGCGGCGCGCCCTGGCGCTTGAGCTGCACGGCCGGGTACTCGAACGAGATGCCGATCGGGAACTCGCCGGCAGCGGCCAGCTTGCACGGTTTGGAACCGGAATGAACGTACTGGCCGATGTTCTGGTGCAGGGCGTCCATGTAGGCCCAGCCCTGGGGCTCGCCGAAGGTCTGCAGCCAGGCGCTTACATCCAGGAAGCCGGTGCCGGACGAGGCCGGGTTGGGCATGACGATCTTGCCCTTGTACTCGGGCTTGGTCAGGTCCTGCCAGCTCAGCGGCTTGCTCAGGCCCTGCTTCTCGGCTTCAACCGTGTTGAAGCAGATGGTCGCAGCCCACACGTCCATGCCGACCCACGCCGGCGGGTTGGCGGCGTCGCGGTAATTGGGCGAGATCTTGCCCAAGTCCTTGGGCGCATAGGCGTCGAGCATGCCGTTCTGGTCGAGGATGGCCAGGCTGGAGGCCGCCAGGCCCCACACCGCGTCGGCCTGCGGGCGGTCTTTTTCAGCCAGCAGCTTGGCGGTGATGATGCCGGTGGAGTCACGCACCCACTTGATCTCGATGTCCGGGTTGGCCTTCTCGAAGGCCTGCTTGTAGCTCTTGAGCTGCTCGGCCTCAAGGGCCGTGTAGACGGTCAGCTGGGTGGCGGCAGCCGAGGCCTGCAGGCTGAACACGGCGGATACGGCAGCGGCAAGTGCGAGGGGCTTGAACATGGTGCGGTTCCTATCGTTGTGGGCAGTCGGTCAATGGCCGGGGGCGCGTTGGCGCCAGGCCTGGGAGCGGCGCAGCAGGCCGCGTGAAGCCGCAGCCAGCAGCAGCGAGGCGGCGGCGCTGGTGAGCAGGATCAGGGTGGACATGGCGGCGGCGCCGCCGACGTTGCCGGCGTCATCCATGTTCAGCACGGCGACGGCCGCGAGGATGGTGTCGGGGCTGTAGAGGAAGATCGCTGCCGACACGGTGGTCATGCCCGAGACGAACAGGTAGCGGATGATGTCCAGCAGCGCCGGCAGGCAGATCGGTACGGTGACGCGCATGAAGTGCTTGTACAGCGGCGCCTTGAGCGACAGCGCGGCGGCCTCGAACTCACCGTCGAGCTGGCGCAGGGCGGTGGTGGCGGTCATCTGCGCGGTGGTCAGGTAGTGGGCGATGGTGCACACCACCAACAGCGCCATGCTGCCGTAGAACACATGCAGCGGGTTGCCGTTGAGGTTGAAGAAGAACACGTAGCCCAGGCCGAGTACCAGGCCGGGCACGGCCATGGGGATGAAGCTGAGCAGACGCAGGGCCTGGTTGAGCAGGCGTTGGCCTTGGGTCTTCTCCATCAGGTAGGCGCCGCTGAAGATGATCACGCTGCCTATCAGCGCGGTGCACAGGGCCATGGTCACGCTGTTGCGGTAGGCCAGCCAGCCGCCGCCGGCGGTGTCGTCGAACTGGTAGTGGTTCAGCGACAGCGACAGGTTGTAGGGCCAGAACTTGACCAGCGACGAATACACCGCCATGCCGATCACCGCCAACAACGCCGCGCACACCAGCAGCACCAGGGCCAGGAAGCAGGCATCGCGCAGCCTGGATGGCTTGGGCTCGAACACCTGGGCCCGGCCGCTCATGGCATCGCCCTGGCGGCGGCGCAGCCAGGCATCGACTGCAAAGCTCAGCAAGGCCGGCACCAGCAGCACCATGCCGATCAGCGCGCCACGGCCGAACTGTTGCTGGCCGACCACCGCCTTGTAGGCTTCAAGCGCCAGCACCTGATAGTCGCCACCGACCACCACGGGCACGCCAAAGTCGGTGATGGTCAGGGTGAACACCAGGCAGAACGCGGCAAATACCGCCTGGCGGGTGGCCGGCCAGGTGATGCTGAAGAAGGCCCGGGCTGGCCCGGCACCCATGCTTGAGGCGGCATCGAACAGCCGGGCATCGGCCAGCGACAGCGCCGACAGCAGGATCATCAGGGCATGGGGGAAGGTGTAGATGGCCTCGCCGAGGACGATGCCCCAGAAGCCGTAGATGTTGTCGCTGAGCAGCCCGCGCAGCAGGCCCTGGTTGCCGAACAGGTACACCAGGGCGATGGCCGGCAGCATCGACGGCGCCAGCAGCGGCAGCAAGGAAATGCCGCGCCACAGGCCCTTGGCCGGGATCAGCGTGCGTTGCAGGGCATAGGCGAACAGGTAGGCCAGCGGCACGACGATGGCCGCAACGGTGAAGGCCACCGACAGGCTGTTGCCGAGCAGCCAGTGGAAGTTGGCGCTGGCGAACAGCTCGCGGGCCGCCACCAGGCCGCCGCCCTGGCCGGCATCGGCACTGAAGCCTTTCCAGAAGATCGCCAGCAACGGCATCAGCACCGCCAGCACCAGCAGGATCAGCAGCAGGCTCTTGCCGCCAACGACGAACAGCCGGTCACCGAAGGCGACGCCACTGCGCAGCGCGGCCTTGGCGCTGTTCAGGGGCAGGGTCATGGGCGCGGCCATCTCAGGCAAACACCTGCAGGCTCTGCGGTGGCAGGGCCACCCAGATGTCCTGCGAGCCCAGGCGCGGCATGGCTTCTGGGGCAAGCTCGGCGAGCAGGGCATGGCCCGGCAGGGCCTTGAGTTCGAAGCTCATGCGGCAGCGGTTGCCGAGGAAAGTGATCTCGCGGACCTTGGCCGGGAACAGGTTTTCCTCGTGCACCACCGGGTTCACGGTGATCGCCTCGGGGCGGCAGAACAAACGGCCGCTGCTGGCACGCCCCGCGTTGGCCGCCAGGCGCATGTTCATGCTGCCGACCTGGGCATGGCTGTCGCTGCTGCGCTGGAACGGCAGCCAGTTGCCCTGGCCGACGAACTCGGCGACGAACGGCGTGGCCGGTTGGTCGTAGATTTCCTGCGGGGTGGCGTACTGCTCGACCTGGCCGTTGTTCATCACGGCGATGCGGTCGGCCATCAGCATGGCCTCGTCCTGGTTGTGGGTCACCATCAGCGTGGTGATGCCCAGTTGGCGCTGCAGCTGGCGCAGCTCGGTGCACAGGTGCTCGCGAACGCGGGCGTCGAGTGCCGACATCGGCTCGTCGAGCAACAGCAGCGATGGCTTGGGTGCCAGGGCGCGGGCCAGGGCCACGCGTTGCTGCTGGCCGCCGGAGAGTTGGCCGGGGTATTTCTTTTCGCTGCCCGACAGGCCGACCAGTTCGAGCATCTCGCCGACACGCTGGCGCACCTGGTCACGGCTGCTGGCGGTCAGGCCGTAGGCGATGTTGGCTTCGACGGTAAGGTTGGGGAACAGCGCGTAGGACTGGAACAGGATGCCGTAGTCACGGGCCTGGGGCGGCAGCTCGGAGATGTCGCGATCGCCGATGTACAGGGTGCCGCGGTCCTGGCGCTCAAGGCCGGCGATGCAGCGCAGCAGGGTGGTCTTGCCGCAGCCCGAGGGGCCGAGCAGGCACACCAGCTCGCCAGCGGCGATGTCCAGGGACACGTCGTTGAGTGCGGTGAAGGCACCGAAGCGTTTGTGGATGCCGCGCACTTTCATCTGTGCGCCCGGGGTGACGTGGTTCATGGCGAGTCCTCATCGAAGCGATGGGGGCCATGCTAGGCAGGCTGTGCGAAGGTTCTGTGGCGTTGGGGCAAAAGCCGGTGATAGTGGTATTGGCAGATTTTGTAGTGGCCATGCCGGCCCTATCGCGGGGCAAGCCCGCTCCCACGCTGTTACGGGTGACACGTGGGAGCGGGCTT
>NZ_JBMOWQ010000280.1:0-17735 GCF_049310485.1 Pseudomonas sp. GZD-209 | reverse complement strand
GGGCTTGCCCCGCGAAGAGGCCAGCACCGGCCAATCAATCAGCCGCGGGCGTTGTCGATGATCTCGATGTACTCAGGGGCATTGCGCTGGTCGGCAATCACCTCGACGAAAGTCTTGCCGTGCTCGTCCTTGCCATCCAGGTCGTAACCGGCCTCGAGGAAGAAACCGACATAACGCTCGAAATCGTCGATACGCAGGCCGCGGTAGCCTTTGATCAGCTTGTGGTGCGACGGCGAGGTGAGGCCATCGGCCGGCTCGAACTGCAGGAAGCTCTTGATGTACTCGTCGCTGATTTCGTCACCAATCACCTGTTTCTTGTCTTTACGCATCAAGGACTCCCACTGGACTGTCTAGGACATTTTCGAAGGCCGGCAGTGTACCCCTCGAATTGATCGTGCCTCAACGCGTACGTACGGTTCCGGTGTGCAGATCGGCCCAGACATGGCCGTTGCCGTAAGTGAGGAACTGCACGTAAAGGGTCTCGTTGCGCAGCAGGTCCATGATCACCCGGTAGTCGGCCATCGGGTAATTGAGGGTCAGGGTGCGACGCTTGTCGTCATAAGCCGGCTTTTTCAGGCTCTTGCCGCCCTCGCCGTCGAAGTTGATCAGCACTTCGCCGATGGTCGAGCCCTTGCTCAAGGGCTTGCCCTTCAGGCGCATCTGCAACGAGGAAGTGATTGGGATGGGTTGCTGGTCGGACTGGCGCTGGGTGCCCACCACCACCGAATAGTCGGTGATCTGCAGCAACTGCTGGCTGGTCGGTGCTTCCTGGCGCAGGGCGAGGTCGTCGGGGGGCAGGAACTGGCTGTGCAGCGGGGCAGCAGATAGCGGCAGGCTCACCGCCAGCAGGAGAGGGACGAACGCACGCATGTGAGGCTCCTTGGCTTGAAGGGGCACTCTAGCATGGTCTGTTCGGCCGTAGCGGCCAGCTCGGCGAGGCCGCCTGACCGCTCAGTCGAACTGCGCGCGCATCCAGGCCTGGTACTCAGCCACACCGGCCTCGCCTTCACGCGGCGCCCAGTGGGCAAGCTCGCCCTCACCCACCGGGCGGTAAGGGCCGGCCTTGCACTCGAACAGCATGCTGTCGGCTTGCAGCACCACCAACCCGTGATAGGTCCCCGGCGCCAGATCGACACCCAGGCAGTCGCCGCCCGCCTCCATGACACGTTTGTCGGTGACGGTACCCTGCTCGTCGAAGATCAACAGGCCGATCCGCCCTTTGAGCACGATCAACGCCTCGGCCTTGTCCACGCTCAGGTGCCGGTGCGGCGGAATGTAGGTATCGGGCTGCAGGCCTATGGCCATGCGGTGGCAAAGCTCTTCCATGTCATGGAAGTTATGGTGCTGGCGGCCACGCGGGTTGGCCGCTGACTGCGCTGCCAGCCCGGTGAACAACGCCTGATCGATGAACGCGGGCTGGCGCATGATTACAAGCCCTTGACGGCGAAGATGCCGTTGGCGTTGCGCCAGTAGCCCTTGTAGTCCATGCCATAGCCGAAGATGTAGCGGTCGACGCACGGCAGGCCGACGTAGTTGGCTTTCAGGTCCGGGCTGGCCTTGCGGTCGTGATCCTTGTCGATCAGCACGGCGGTGTGCACCGAGCGGGCACCGGCATGCTTGCAGAACTCGATGATGGCGCTGAGGGTGTGGCCCTCGTCGAGGATGTCGTCGACGATCAGCACGTCACGGTCAATGAACGACACCTCGGGCTTGGCCTTCCAGAACAGCTCGCCGCCGCTGGTCTGGTTGCGGTAGCGGGTGGCGTGCAGGTACGACGCTTCCAACGGGAACTGCAGGTGGGTGAGCAGCTTGCCGGCGAAGATCAGGCCACCGTTCATCACGCAGAAAACCACCGGGTTCTTGTCGTGCAGGTCCTTGCAGATCTGTTTGCCGACCTCGGCGATGGCGGCCTCGACCTCGGCTTCGTTGTACAGGCAATCAGCCTCGTGCATCACTTGACGGATATGCTCGAGATCGGCGGACATGGCGCTCTCCAGGGGGTGCGTTTTGGAAAAGCGGGCAAAGGTACGCATCCGCTCGTCCCAGATCAAGCCTTTATGGACTAACGTGCACAATGACCGCACGACAGTCAGGACTGAATAGATTAATCTAGCGCGGTTTTTTTGCCCGCCTTCCGGAGCCCCCCTATGCCTACTCGTGAGATCCGCCATCCGCTGATCCGCCATAAGCTCGGCCTCATGCGCCGCGCCGATATCAGCACCAAGAATTTTCGCGAACTCGCCCAGGAAGTCGGCGCGCTGTTGACCTATGAAGCCACCCAGGACCTGCCACTCGAGACCTACGAGATCGACGGCTGGTGCGGCAAGGTGCAGGTCGAGAAAATCGCCGGCAAGAAGATCACCGTGGTGCCTATCCTGCGTGCCGGCATCGGCATGCTCGACGGCGTGCTCAGCCTGATCCCCGGCGCCAAGGTCAGTGCAGTGGGCGTTGCCCGCAACGAGGAAACCCTCGAAGCGCACACCTACCTTGAAAAGCTCGCACCGGACATCAACCAGCGCCTGGCCCTGATCATCGACCCGATGCTGGCCACCGGCGGCTCGATGGTCGCCACCATCGACCTGCTGAAGAAAGCCGGCTGCAAAGAGATCCGCGCCATGGTGCTGGTCGCGGCACCTGAAGGTATCGAAGTGGTGGAGAAAGCCCACCCGGATGTGAAGATCTACACCGCCTCGATCGACCAGCGCCTGAACGAACATGGCTACATCGTCCCCGGCCTGGGCGATGCCGGTGACAAGATCTTCGGCACCAAGCAGAAGGACGCCTGACCATGCAGGACGGCTTCAACGACCCGCTCTGGCGCCAGGTCGTCTCGGGCGCGCAGATGCTCTTCGTGGCATTCGGCGCGCTGGTGCTGATGCCGCTGATCACCGGCCTCGACCCTAACGTCGCGCTGTTCACCGCCGGCATCGGCACCTTGCTGTTCCAGCTGGTGACCGGTCGCCAGGTCCCGGTGTTCCTGGCGTCGAGCTTTGCCTTCATCACCCCGATCATCCTCGCCAAGGGCCAGTTCGGCCTGGCCGAGACCATGGGCGGCGTGATGGCCGCAGGCTTCGTCTACACCTTCATGGGCCTGATGGTGAAGGTCAAAGGCACCGGTTTCATCGACCGCATGCTGCCGCCCGTGGTCATCGGCCCGGTGATCATCTCCATCGGCCTGGCCATGGCGCCGATCGCCGCCAACATGGCCATGGGCAAGGGCGGTGATGGCGCTGCGCTGATGCCGTACAAGACCGCGATGATGATCTCGATGCCGGCGCTGCTGACCACGCTGATCGTGGCTGTGTTCGGCAAGGGCATCTTCCGCCTGGTGCCGATCATTTCCGGCGTGCTGGTGGGCTTTGCCCTGTCGTTCGCCTTTGGCGTGGTCGACACCGCCAAGATCGCCGCGGCCCCTTGGCTGGAACTGCCGAACTTCACCGCCCCGGCCTTCAACTGGCAGGCCATCCTGTTCATCGTTCCGGTCGCCCTGGCACCGGCGATCGAGCACATCGGCGGGGTGATCGCAGTCGGCAGCGTGACCGGCCGTGACTACCTGAAGAAGCCCGGCCTGCACCGCACCCTGCTGGGTGACGGCCTGGCGACCACCGCCGCCGGCCTGTTCGGTGGCCCGCCCAACACCACCTACGCCGAAGTGACCGGCGCGGTGATGCTGACCAAGAACTACAACCCGAAGATCATGACCTGGGCGGCGGTGTTCGCCATCACCCTGGCCTTCATCGGCAAGTTCGGCGCGCTGCTGCAGAGCATCCCGGTACCGGTGATGGGGGGCATCCTCTGCCTGCTGTTCGGCTCGATCGCGGCGGTGGGCATGAACACCATGATCCGCCACAAGATCGACCTGGCCGAAGCGCGCAACCTGGTGATCGTGTCGGTGACCCTGGTGTTCGGCATCGGCGGCGTACTGATCGGCAGCGGCGACGGCCCGGACGACTGGGGCCTGAAGGGCATCGCCCTGTGCGCCATTGTGGCCATTGCCCTGAACCTGATCCTGCCGGGCAACGATGGCTGGAAACACAAGAAGCTGGAAGATCAGTTGCCTTGATCTGACAGTTTGAAGGGGCGTGGGAGCGGGCTTGCCCCGCGATGGCGTCTGGCTTGCCAACAGGGTCGCCAGAACAATCGCTATCGCGGGGCAAGCCCGCTCCCACGAAACCTGGTCAGGCCTTCTCGCACATCCCCGCCAACACCCTCACCCACTCCGGGTGATCATTCAGGCACGGCACCAGCACCAGCTCCTTGCCACCCGCCTCGATGAACTGCTCCTTGCCCCGATCGCCGATCTCTTCCAGCGTCTCGATGCAGTCGGCGACGAATGCCGGGCACATCACCAAAAGCTTCTGCACCCCCGCCTTGCCCAGCTCATCCAGGCGCGTTTCGGTGTAGGGCTCGATCCACTTGGCGCGCCCCAGGCGCGACTGGAACGACACCGACCACTTGCCATCCGGGATACCCATCTTCTGCGCGAAGGCCTTGGCGGTGGCCAGGCACTGGCCGCGATAGCACACCGCGCGCATCTCGGCGCTGGCGCCAGCACAGCAATCGGCGGCCTGGAAATCGTGCTTGCCGGTAGGGTCGAGCTTCTTCAGATGGCGCTCGGGCAGGCCATGGAAGCTCAGCAGCAGGTGATCGTAACCCTGCGCCAGGTGCGGCCGGGCGCTGGCGACCAGCGCGTCGATGTAGTCAGGATGGTCGTAGAACGGCTGCAGAATGCGGGTCTGCAACGCCAGCTTGCGCTCGGCGATGGTCTGCTTGGCCAGCTCCACCACGGTGGTCACGGTGCTGTCGGCGAACTGTGGATAAAGCGGCGCCAGGGTCACTTTACGCACGCCCTGGGCAGCCAGACGCTCAAGCACCTCGGGCAGTGCCGGCTGGCCATAGCGCATGGCGATCTCGACCGGGCCATGGGGCCAATGGGCGGTCATCGCCTGCTGCAAGCGGCGGGTCAGCACCACCAGCGGCGAACCTTCGTCCCACCAGATCGAGGCGTAGGCATGGGCCGACTGCTCGGGGCGCTTGATCAGGATCAGCGACACCAGCAGGCGTCGCACCGGCCAGGGCAGGTCGATCACGTACGGGTCCATGAGGAACTGGTTGAGGTAACGGCGCACGTCGGCCACCGAGGTGGAGGCCGGCGAGCCCAGGTTGACCAGCAGCAGGGCGTGATCGGTCATGCAGCGTCCTATGTCAGAGGCGGCTGGACAGGTTGCCCAGCGCCGATTGCAGATCGTTGAAGCGGAACGTGAAGCCTGCCGCCAGCAGCCGCACCGGGCGGGCACGCTGGCCGCCAAGCAGCAATGTGGATAACTCTCCCAACCCGGCCTTGAGCAGCACCGCCGGCATCGGCAGCAACGCCGGGCGATGCAGGGCACGCCCCAGCTGCCTGGCGAACTCGCGATTGCGAACCGGCTCCGGGGCGCAGGCATTATAAGGACCGCTGGCCTCCTTGTGCTGCAACAGAAAATCAATCAGGGCGACCTGATCGTCTATATGCACCCACGGCATCCACTGCCGGCCATCGCCCAGCGGCCCGCCCAGCCCGAGTTTGAACGGCAGGCGCAGGCGCGACAAAAAGCCGCCGTCGCAGGCCAACACCAACCCCGTTCGCACCAGCACCACGCGGATGCCGAGGGCCTGAGCGCTCAAGGCGGTCTCCTCCCAGGCGATGCACAACTGGCTGGCAAAATCCTCCTTCACCGGCACGGACGCCTCGGTCAGCTCACGCTCGCCACCGTCGCCATACCAACCCACGGCAGAGCCGGATATCAGCACCTCGGGGCGTTGCTCGCGGCCCTCGAGCCAGGCCAGCAACTGCTCGGTGAGGGTGATCCGGCTGGCCCAGAGCAGGCTGCGTCGCCCGGCCGTCCAGGGCCGGTCGGCGATCGGCGCGCCGGCCAGGTTGATCACCGCGTCCACGGCATCATCCGCGGCAATGTCCTCCAGCCGAGCGACACCGCGCACGTCGCTGCCGCAGCGTTTGGGCACCTGCGCGGGGGTACGGCTCCACACGGTCAGGCGGTGACCCTGCCCTCGCCACAGCTGGCAAAGGTGCTGGCCGATGAGGCCGGTACCGCCGGTCAGCAATATATGCATGACTGTGTCCTCAGAGTTGGCGGCCGTGGTCTATTTTTAAGATCAAGGCACTTTTTTGACCGAACGCTCTCGGATAAACATAGGCCAAGCTGCCCTATCGAGCGGAATAACCTTATACAAACATTGCGTATTGTACAGGTTTGCTTGGCAGCGTAGGCTGCGAACAGCGAGGTTCGAAGAGGCCATCATGACAGTACCTATTGCCATCATCGGTGCCGGCATCGCCGGTTTGTCCGCCGCCCAGGCCTTGCAAAAAGCCGGGCATACCGTCCATCTGTTCGACAAAGGCCACGGCAGCGGCGGGCGCATGGCCAGCAAGCGCAGCGAGGCCGGTGCGCTTGACCTCGGTGCCCAATACTTCACCGCCCGCGACCGGCGTTTCGTCGAGCAGGTGCAACACTGGGTCGCCAGCGGCTGGGCCGAACAGTGGAAGCCACAGCTGTACAACTACCGCGATGGCGAACTCACCCCCTCCCCCGACGAACAAACCCGCTGGGTCGGCGTACCGCGCATGAGCGCCATCACCCGCGGCTTGCTCAAGGACGTCACGGTCAACTTCGGCTGCCGCATCGCCGAGGTGTTCCGCGGCAAGCACTACTGGCACCTGCAGGACACCGATGGCTGCAGCCACGGCCCGTTCAGCCGCGTGGTCATCGCCGTGCCGGCGCCCCAGGCAACGCAACTGCTGACCGCCACCCCAAAGCTTGCCGCAGTCGCCGCAGGTGTGCAGATGGAGCCGACCTGGGCGATCGCCCTGGGCTTCGAAACCCCGCTCGATACCCCCATGCAAGGCTGCTTCGTACAAGACAACCCGCTCGACTGGCTGGCGCGCAACCGCAGCAAGCCCGGGCGTGAAGCGCACCTCGACACCTGGGTGCTGCACGCCACCTCCAACTGGAGCAAGCAACATATCGACCTGCCCAAGGAAGACGTGATCGAACAGCTGTGGGGCGAATTCGCCGAGCTGGTCGGCTGCGTGGTGCCTGCCCCGACGTTCGCCCTCGCCCACCGCTGGCTGTATGCCCGGCCAGCCGTGAACCATGAATGGGGCGCCCTGGCCGATGCCGACCTGGGCCTGTATGCCTGTGGCGACTGGTGCCTGTCCGGGCGTGTCGAAGGCGCCTGGCTCAGCGGCCAGGAGGCGGCCCGGCGGCTGCTGGAACACCTGGAATAGCCGGACAAAAAACTTATACAAGAAATAATTCTTGTATAAGTTTTCAAATGTGCTGGAATTGCCTTGTACAAACCCTGCTGCCTGTACAAGTACTTCCGGAGCACGCCATGAACCTTCCCTCCCCGAGCGGCAAGCCACGCCTGGCCATCAGCGCCTGCCTCACCGGCCTCAACGTGCGCTATAACGCCGGGCACAAGCACTCCGACCTGTGCCATGAGCTGCTCGATGAGCACTTCGAATGGGTGACCGTGTGCCCGGAAGTCGCCATCGGCCTGGGCGTGCCTCGCGAGCCGATCCGCCTGGTCGGCGACCCGGAGCACCCTGCCGTCACCGGCACCCGCGACAGCAGCACCGATTTTTCCGGCCCGCTGCGCGCTTATGGCCAACAGATGGCCAGCGAGCTCGACGATATCTGCGGCTACATCTTCATGCAGAAATCACCTTCCTGCGGGCTCGAACGGGTCAAGGTGTACCAGGAGAACGGCTACCCGGCCAGCCAGGGCGGGCGTGGCGCCTACGCCGCCGCCTTCTGCACCAGCCGCCCGGACCTGCCGGTGGAAGAAGAAGGCCGCCTGCACGACCCGGTGCTGCGCGAGAACTTCATCAGCCGCGTGTATGCCTACGCCGACTGGCAGCAGGTGCTGCAGGGTGGCCTCAGCCGTGGCGCGCTGATCCGCTTCCACGCCCGCTACAAGTACCTGTTGATGGCCCATAACCCGCAGGCCTATCGAAGCCTGGGCAAGCTGCTCGGCAGCATGACCCGCGACCACGACCCCGAGCAGTTCGGTCGCGCTTATTTCAGCCAGCTGATGCAAGCCCTGCGTCGCTGCGCCAGCCGCGGCACCCATGGCAACGTGCTGCAGCACCTGAGCGGTTACCTGCGCAACGACCTCGACCAGGCCGACAAGGCCGAGCTGCAGCAGATCATAGGCCAGTACCAGCAAGGCGTGGTGCCGCTGGTGGTGCCCTTGACCCTGCTCAAACACCACCTGCGTTGCCACCCCGACCCCTACCTTTTGCAGCAGGCCTACCTGCAACCCCACCCTGAACGCCTCGGGCTGCGCAATGCCATCTGAAGCCCTGCTGCCGATTGGCGAAGTCGCCCGGCTGACCGGCGTCAACCCGGTCACCCTGCGCGCCTGGGAGCGCCGTTATGGGTTGATCAAGCCGCAACGCACAGCCAAGGGCCACCGCCTTTATCCACAGGACCAGGTGCAGCGCGTCCAAGCAGTGCTGCGCTGGCTCGAACGCGGCGCGGCGGTCAGCCAGGTGCGCGCACTGCTGGACAACGCGGCGGATGCCAGCACCCCGGTCGAGGGCGAATGGGGTGAGCGCATAGAGCAACTGATCGAAGCCATCGCCCATCTGGCGCAACGCCCACTCGACCAACTGCTGAATCAGGCCATGGCCCTGTATCCGGCCGTCACGGTGTGCGAACGGCTGTTGCTGCCGCTGCTCGACGCGCTTGCCCTGCGCTGGCAAACACACTTCGACGCGGGCCTGGAGCAGGCATTCTTCAACACCTGGTTGCGCAGCAAGCTGGGGGCCCGGGTGTACCACGACAGCCATTCCCTGGCGGGGGCTTGCGTACTGCTGGCACGCACCGACGACACCCCCTTCGATGCCGAATTCTGGCTCTGCGCCTGGCTACTCAGCAGCAGTGGCCAGCCGCTGGAGATCCTCGAATGGCCCGTGGAACCCCGCCAATTGCGCCAAGCCGTCGAGCTGCTGCAGCCACGCGCGCTGCTGCTCTACCTCGGCCGACGCCCGGACCTCGCTGCCCTCGGCCGCACCCTGCAGGACCTAAACACCGCAAAACTCCTGGGCGGCCGCAGCATCAGCCTGCATCAGGCCGAACTGCACGCCCTGGGCCTGCCCGGCCTGCAGCTGTTCGACAGCCCACAGGCCGCCTTGCACCGCCTTCAACACTCAACAGGCCGCTAAACCCATGCAATTGATCTGGCTGCGCAGCGACCTGCGCATCGACGACAACATCGCCCTCTCGGCCGCCTGCCAGCGCGGCCCCACCGTGGCCCTGTGGATCGCCAGCCCCGGGCAGTGGCAAAGCCACGACGACGCCGCCTGCAAGGTCGACTTCTGGCTGCGCAACCTGCGCCAGCTAAGCCAGTCGCTGCAAGCCCTGAACATCCCGCTGCTGATCCGCCATACCGACAGCTGGGCCGAGGTGCCTGAAGCGGTGCTTGAGGTGTGCCGCCAGCACAACATCGAGGCCGTGCACTGGAACGACGAGTACGGCGTCAACGAAGCCCGACGCGACCAGGCCACCGCACGGAAGCTGGAACAGGCCGGGATCGGTGCCTACGGCCATCTCGACCAGTTGCTGTTCAAGCCCGGCAGCGTGCTCACCCGCAGCGGCCACTACTTCCAGGTGTTCAGCCAGTTCAAACGGGTTTGCCTGGAGCACCTGCACCGCAGCCTGCCCGCCCGCGCCCCGCGTGTTCAGCGCCAAGGCGCCCTGGAGATCGCCAGCGACCCCATCCCTGCGCACATCGAAGGCTTCGACGGCACGCCCGCTGCCCTGCGCGAGCACTGGCCGGCCGGCGAGGACGAGGCGCACCAGCGCCTGGCGCGCTTCCTCGACGAATGTGTCGAAGACTACCCACAACAGCGCGACCTGCCCGCCGTGGCCGGCACCAGCCAACTTTCACCCTACCTGGCCGCGGGGGTGATCTCGCCGCGCCAGTGCCTGCATGCCGCCCTGGCCAGCAACCAGGGTGAGTTCGACAGCGGTAATGCCGGCGTGCAGACCTGGGTCAACGAACTGCTCTGGCGGGAGTTCTACAAACACATCCTGGTGGGTTATCCACAGGTGTCCCGGCACCGCGCCTTCCGTGCCCACACCGAGGCCCTGCCCTGGCGCAACGCACCTGAGGACCTGCAAGCCTGGAAAGAAGGCCGCACCGGTTTCCCGATCATCGATGCAGCCATGCGCCAACTGCTGCACACCGGCTGGATGCACAACCGCCTGCGCATGATCGTGGCCATGTTCCTCAGCAAGAACCTGCTGATCGACTGGCGCGAGGGGGAACGCCATTTCATGCGCCACTTGATCGACGGTGACCTGGCCGCCAACAACGGCGGCTGGCAGTGGAGTGCGTCAACGGGCACGGACGCAGTGCCTTACTTTCGCATCTTCAACCCGGTCACTCAGTCGCAACGTTTCGATTCCAAAGGCGTTTTCATACGCCACTGGTTACCAGAGCTGCAGCAGAGGGATGATAAATACATTCATTTCCCGGTGAAATCCGCTGATCTGTTTGCTACAAATTACTACACCAGTCCTATCGTCGATCTCGAAAGCAGTCGCCAGCGTGCATTGGACGCCTTCAAAGGCTTGTCCACCTGGCAGGAGCAGAGGGAAACCATTTGAGTACTACGCGCAGTTTTTGGGTAACGGGGGCCACCAACGGACTTGGCCTGGCCCTGGTGGAACGATTGCTCGACCTGGGGCAACGGGTCGCCGTCAGCAGCAGGGACCACGAACAGCTCCAGGCGTTGAGCGAACAGGTGCTTTGCCTTCCCGGCCAGTTGCAGGAGGTAGGCCAGGCCGATATCGCCAGCCAGCAGCTGCAGGCGCGATGGGCTGCGCTCGACACCTTGATCATCAACGCCGGCAGCTGCGACTACCTGGCCGACGACGTGGCGGGCACCGACCTGTTCGAGATGATCGTTGCCAGCAACCTGCGCGCCGCCGAGCACTGCCTGGCGGCGGCCCTGCCCTTGCTGGCCAAGGGTGACAAACCGCAGGTGATGGTGATCTTGAGCCGCTATTCGGCATCGCAGCTGTACGAGCCGAACCAACCGCCCAGCGGCCTCAACAGCCTGCCAAGGTGGCTGCGCAACCAACGCGCAACCCTGAAGACGTTGGGCGTGGACCTGACGGTCGTCGCGCCGCAGTCGTTGAAAACCCCGGTAACCCTGGCTCAGGCCATCCCGGAGCCCTGGACCGCACAGACTGCCGCCAACGAGTTGCTGGCACGCCTGGAACAGCGCCAACCCGAACTGGTGCTTGAGGCGCTGAGCCTGAATAGCCTCTGGCCGTTACCAGGCTGAACAGCTTTGCCAACAGGCCAAGCTATGCGTTGGGCTTTGTACGAAAAATTTCGTGGGAGCGGGCTTGCCCCGCGATGGAGTGCGAAGCGCTCCTGTGCCCAATTTCGGGCTTTACTGCCGCGTTGCGGCAGATCGCGGGGCAAGCCCGCTCCCACGATGTTGGAAGCAGGGCTCGGCGCTACAACGGCATGCGGTAATGCAGGGCGTAACTTTCCACCCCGTCGTTGGGCTGCTTGAACCCGGCATTGGAATAGTGGGTGGCGCGAATCCCCACCTCATGCCCGCCCGCGAAGCGCAGGCCAAAGCCGATGCGGTCCTCGAACTGGAATGACGAGCCCAACCGATTGTCTTCCAGTTCGGTGCTGGAGAATGCCGCTACACCAATCCCCGCCTCGATGTAGGGCCTGACTGACTCGCCCGCGAACTCATAGACGAACACCGGCGCGAACGACAGGCTGTGGTTGCTGGCGGTCTTGTCACCCTGCCAATAGCTGTAGGCACCATCCCAGTAACCCGTCAGGCGCCCGACCCCGGTTTGCCACCAACTGGCGTCCCAGTTCGACTGCAAGCCCAGCCGATAGACCCAGGTCGAGTCCCCCGTCTGCCCCACCGATAACGAAATGTCAGCAGCCTGCACAGCCACCGCCTGCCCCAGAGAAACAGCGGCAACGGCCGCCAAGACGCCCAGTTTGCGCATGCGCACCCCCTACTTCCTGATGGTGTTTGCTGTGTTTGCCCGGCATGCAGGCAGAGCGGTGGAAATCGACGGCGAAACCATAGTTCCAACGGCGATTGACGCCCTTCACACTTTTTATAAGGGGAAGCTTTGCACGCTGTCGGATTTATGCCACAGCAACGGCAGGATTTTTTTCAGGGTGGCCGGGTCGGCGCTGCTCCAGAACCGGGTGGGCTGCGCCGGCCCCTCGGCGAGCAAGCCGCGCACCGCCAGCAGGCGTTGCAGCTGGCGTGCCACGGCGGCACCGGTGTCGATGATCGCCACGTCTGCCGGGACCATCTGCGCCAGCAGCGGGCGCAGGAAGGGGTAGTGGGTGCAGCCCAGGATCAAGGTGTCGCAGCCCGCCTCAAGCAACGGCTGCACATAGCCCGCCAGCAATTGGCGCAGCACCGGGCTGGCCAGGTCGCCGGCCTCGATGCACTCCACCAAGCCCGGGCAAGGCCGGGTGATCACCTGCACATCGCTGGCGAAACGGTCGAGCAAGGCGGCGAACTTGGCGCTTTGCAGCGTGCCGGTGGTGGCCAGCACGCCGACCACGCCAGAGCGGGTTGCCGCCGCCGCCGGCTTGACTGCCGGCTCCATGCCCACCAGCGGCCAGTCGGGGTACAACTCGCGCAGGTCGGCGACCGCCGCCACGGTGGCGGTGTTGCAGGCCAGGACCATCGCCTTGGCACCCTGCTCGCGGAAGAACCCCGCGATATGACGCAGGCGCTGGCGGATATAGTCGGGGGACTTTTCGCCATAGGGGACGTGGCCGCTGTCGGCCACATACAGCAGCGATTCATTGGGCAACAGGCGCTGGATTTCGGCGAGCACCGACAAGCCGCCGACCCCCGAATCCATCACGCCGACCGGCGCCAGCCCTTCAGCCATGGCGGGTAGCGCACACGGCGCAGGCCGGGTCGCGCTTGACCCGCAGTTCGCGCATGCGGGTGCCCAGCGCATCGATCAACAGCAGGCGCCCCACCAGCGGCTCACCGAAGCCAGCCAGCAACTTCAGGGCTTCCAGTGCTTGCAGGCTGCCGACCAGCCCAACCAGCGGGCCCAGCACGCCGGCTTCGCTGCAGGTCAGCTCAGCGTCGCTGCCATGGCCGTACAGGCAGTGGTAGCAGGGGCTGTTGTCGCGCCGCGTATCGAACACCGACAGCTGGCCTTCGAGGCGGATCGCCGCGCCGCTGACCAACGGCTTGCCGGCCGCGACACAGGCGGCATTGACGGCCTCCCGGGTGCCGAAGTTGTCGGAACAATCCAGCACCACGTCCACCGCCGCCACTGCGGCGGCCAGCGAATCTTCGTCCAGCGCCTGGCGATGGGCGACCAGGGTGATTTCCGGGTTGATCGCCTGCAGGCGCTTGATCGCCGAATCCACCTTGCTCATGCCGACACTGTCGCTGTCGTGGATGACCTGGCGCTGCAGGTTGGTGAGGTCGACGGTGTCGAAATCGGCCAGGTGCAATTGGCCGACGCCGGCGGCGGCAAGGTACAGCGCCACCGGCGAGCCCAAGCCGCCAAGGCCGATCACCAGCGCCTTGCCGTGCTTCAAGCGCAGCTGGCCGTCGATGTCCACTTGCGACAGCAGGATCTGCCGGCTGTAACGCAACAGCTCCAGGTCGCTCAGCATGGCAGGCGCCCCAGGCTGATGCGCTCGTGGCCGCCCAGGTCGACACGGCTGGCGACTTCGATGAAGCCGCTGGCCGCCAGCAGTTCGCGCACCGCCGGGGCCTGGTCGTAGCCATGCTCGAGCAGCAGCCAGCCGCCGGGCAGCAAATGCTGCGGCGCCTGGGCGACGATCACCCGCAGGTCGTCCAGGCCATCTTCGCCGGCAACCAGGGCACTGCTGGGCTCAAAGCGTACATCGCCGGCAACCAGGTGCGGGTCGGCGGCGCGAATGTAAGGGGGGTTGCTGAGGATCAGGTCGAAGCGCTCACCGACCAGTGCATCGAACCAATGGCTGGCGCGAATCTGCGCATTGCCCAGGCCCAGGCGCTGACGGTTGCGCTCGGCCAGCGCCACGGCTTCGTCGACACGGTCCACCGCCGTCACCTGCCAGGCCGGGCACTCGCTGGCCAGGGCCAGGGCGATGGCGCCGGTGCCGGTGCCCAGGTCCAGCACCCGGGCAGGCGAGGCCGGGACCAGCTCAAGGGCGGTCTCCACCAGCAGCTCGGTGTCCGGGCGTGGGATCAGGGTGTGCGGCGCCACTTCCAGGTCGAGCTTCCAGAAGCCTTGCTGGCCCAGGATGTAGGCCACCGGCTCACCCGCGCGACGGCGCTCGATGAAGCCTGCGAACGCCTCGGCGGCCTCGCTGCTGACGATGCGCTCGGGCCAGGTGTGCAGGTAGCTGCGCGACTTGCCCAAGGCCGCGGCCAAAAGCAGCTCGGCGTCCAGACGCTCGGTGGGCGACTCCGGCAACTGCGCGTTGCGCAGCAGGCTGGCAATGATGGTCATCAATCCCCCAGGGCGGCCAGCTGATCGGCCTGATACTCGGCCAGCAGCGGCTCGATCACCGAATCCACACCGCCGGCGAGGATATCGTCGAGGGAATAGAGGGTGAGGTTGATGCGGTGGTCGGTCACCCGGCCCTGTGGATAATTGTAGGTGCGGATGCGCTCGGAACGGTCACCCGAACCGACCAGCAGCTTGCGCTCGCTGGCAATGGCGTTCTGCGCGGCGCTGGTCTGCATGTCGTTGAGCTTGGCCGACAGCCAGGACATCGCCCGCGCACGGTTCTTGTGCTGCGAACGCTCTTCCTGGCATTCGACCACGATGCCGGTCGGCAAGTGGGTGATGCGGATCGCCGAGTCGGTCTTGTTGACGTGCTGGCCGCCGGCGCCAGAGGCGCGGTAGGTGTCCACGCGCAGGTCGGCCGGGTTGATCTCGATCGCCACCTGCTCGTCGGGCTCGGGCAGCACGGCCACGGTGCAGGCCGAGGTGTGGATGCGGCCTTGCGACTCGGTCTCGGGCACACGCTGCACGCGGTGGGCGCCGGACTCGAACTTCAGCTTGCCGTACACGCTGTCGCCTTCAACCCGGGCGATGATCTCTTTGTAGCCGCCGTGCTCGCCTTCGTTCTCGGAGAGAATCTCCAGGCGCCAGCCGCGTTTCTCGGCATAGCGCGAGTACATGCGGAACAGGTCGCCAGAGAAGATCGCCGCCTCGTCACCGCCGGTGCCGGCGCGGATTTCCAGGAACACGTTGCGCCCGTCGTTGGGGTCCTTGGGCAGCAGCATGCGCTGCAGGTTCGACTCAAGGCCCACCAGCTGCTCCTTGGCCTCGCGCACTTCCTCGACGGCCATTTCGCGCAAGTCGGGGTCGGCGTCCTTGAGCAGCGCCTGGGCGCCTTCGAGGTCATCCTGGACCTTGCGCCACTCTTTATAGGCGGCGATCACCGGCTCGACTTCGGCGTATTCGCGGGAATAGGCACGGAAGCGAGTCTGGTCGGAAATGACTTCGGCATCACCCAGCAGCGCGGTGAGTTCCTCGAAGCGGTCCTGGAGCGTGTCCAGTTTGTTCAGCAGCGACGCTTTCATTGCGGGGTTTTGTCCGTCGAGCCCTCATGGAGGGCGAAGAGTTCCTGGGCCATGGCCAGTGCATCGAGGCGGCCTTCGGCAGAGAGCTTTTTCAGTTGCACGCTGGGCGCGTGCAGAAGTTTGTTGGTCAGCCCCCGGGCCAGTTGCGCCAGTACCTCTTCGGGGTTGCCGCCGTTGGCCAGCAGGCGCTGGGCCTTTTGCAGCTCTTCGTCGCGCAGGCGCTCGCTTTGTTGGCGATAGGCCTTGAGCACATCCACCGCGGCCAGCTCGCGCAGGCGCACCATGAAATCGTCGGCACCGGCCGACACCAGCTCTTCGGCGGCCTGGGCCGCGCCCTGGCGGCTCTTGAGGTTTTCCGCGACCACATCGTGCAGGTCGTCGACGGTGTAGAGGTAGACGTCATCCAGGTCGCCGACCTGCGGCTCGATGTCACGCGGCACCGCGATGTCGACCATGAAGATTGGCTTGTGCCGGCGCTGCTTCAGCGCGCTCTCCACCGCGCCTTTGCCCAGGATCGGCAACTGGCTGGCGGTGGAGCTGATGACGATGTCGCTGTTGGCCAGCTCCTGCGGGATATCCGCCAGCAGCACGGCGTGGGCGCCGAACTGCTCGGCCAGCATGCTGGCGCGTTCGAGGGTGCGGTTGGCCACGACGATGCGGCGCACGCCCTGCTCGTGCAGGTGGCGGGCGACCAGGGTGATGGTTTCGCCAGCACCGATCAGCAGCGCCTGGCTGCGCCCCAGGTCGGAGAAGATCTGCTTGGCCAGGCTGACCGCGGCAAAGGCCACCGACACCGGGTTCTCGCCGATGGCGGTGTCGGTGCGCACCTGCTTGGCGGCGCTGAAGGTGGCCTGGAACAAGCGGCCGAGCAGCGGGCCGACGGTGCCGGCCTCGCGGGCCACGGCGTAGGCCGACTTCATCTGGCCGAGGATCTGCGGTTCGCCCAACACCAGCGAGTCGAGGCCCGAAGCCACCCGCATCATGTGCCGCACCGCGTCGTGCTCTTCGTGCACATAGGCGCTGGCGCGCAGTTCATCGAGGCTCAGCTGGTGATAGTCGGCCAGCCACTGCAGCACCGCGTCGGCGCCGAGCTGGTCTTGCTCTATATAGAGTTCGCTGCGGTTGCAGGTGGACAGGATCGCCGCCTCGCGGCTGGCGGTCAGTCGGCAGAGCTGCTGCAGGGCATCCACCAGCTGCTCTGGGGTAAACGCCACGCGCTCGCGTACGTCTACCGAGGCAGTCTTATGGTTGATACCAAGTGCAAGAAAGGCCATGCAAGGTCGCTGGTTGGGACGTGAAGCCGATAATTGTCCTACTTCGCAGGTTTTAGAACAACCACCGTTCGCTATTGTGGTGATAGGCAGGCGGTGGCGAGGGTGGGTATCGACAGGTTCGAAGGCGAAGGCTCCCACGGCCAGGCGAATTTTTACGGGGTTGTGGGCGGTAAATGGGAATGGGAAGAATCAGATTAAGCACCTTTCCTGTAGTCCATTTCCCAAACATACTGCCAGGTCCTTTCAAGCCATTGCGGTGGCCTGGGTTGGCCTCTAGTCTCGGGCGGTCGCTGCGAAAACAGTGATCGGCTTTGACAGGCCGCCCTGAACAAACCGCATGGCTTAGCTTTTATGGCGGCTGTGCGTGGGGCACCTCCGTGTGCGCCGGTCTTTTGGTTTTGTTCACCGGTCTGTCAACCCATGTACAGCTGCCACCTTCTTGTTTGACAGCCTGCGGTGGTGGTCCTTATTTCACGAACAGGACTGAAACCATGCTAAAGATCGTCCCCGATCCACCCCATAACCATCATTCCCTTGAAGACACCCTGATCCAGGCCACGGAGTACGCCCTGTGCGCGCAGGCTGTGGCGCATCAAGCCATTTCGGTCCAGCAGTCCAAGTCGCCCGCATCGATTCTGATCATGGCATTGATGCATGAGATCGAGGCGCTGCGGGTGCTGCTTGAGTCGGCACTGATTCAGGTGCAAATGCCGGAGATGGAGCGCCGGGCGTTCCACTAGGCCGTTTGTCATGTGTCGCCTGGGCTGTCGCTATCGCGGGGCAAGCCCGCTCCCACGCCCCCAGCCCGCAGCGTTATGCCTGCGTGGGAGCGGGCTTGA
>NZ_JBMOWQ010000279.1:0-18632 GCF_049310485.1 Pseudomonas sp. GZD-209 | reverse complement strand
CTAGCGACAGCTAACGCCAGCCCAGGCGCCGCCCCTAACTTCGCGACTTCAGGAGGCTGAGCGTAGGCGTCTGGAGGGCCCTGGTGCGCAGCACCCTTCGGCGCAGCCGAAGGCGCGAGAGCGCAGCCGAAGGCGCGAGATGTAGACTTGCGCAGCAAGTCGGAGGCCGCGCGGGCCCGGAGGACGCCGGAGCGAAGGGACCCCGAAGCGCAGCGTAGGGGCCGTATGATGGGAGCGAGCGGCTTTGCCTACTTTGGCCAAGACCAAAGTAGGCCGCCGTAAGGGCGGAAAGGTGACTACGCGTCGACATCACAAATGAATGCGCATAAAACTTTCAACACAAACACAAACACAAACACCAAAAACCAAAAACCAAAAACCAAAAACCAAAACGCCAGAAGTCTACATAAACTTCTGGCGCCTAGATCAAACAACCAAACAACCAAACAACCAAACAACCTATCAACCAAACGGCCGCAGCCCCTGCCTCATCCCAAACAGAAACAGCAGAAAATCATGATCCGGTTTAACGGACACCTGCTCGACCTTCGCCTCCCGCGGCAGCGGGCACAAACCACCCACCTCGGCCTTGCTGAACACCGTCAGCCCCGGCTGCTCCCAGGCAGCCGCAGCCACCGTGGTCACCGCCAGTGCCCCAACAAGAAACAAAGCTCGAGCGATTTCTAGCTTCATTGCTCTAACCCTTTGACCGCGCTGCCAAACGCCATCTGGTAAAAATAGAGCAAGGTCTGCCATTCCGCGTCAGTGATCGACGAATGGCGCCGCAACTGACGCAAATCGTTGTAAGCCGCGCGCTGGCAGCTGATTCGCCGCCGGCACTTCTCCAGATCGAGCAAAGCCACTTCAGCCCGGGCCTGCTCACCAGTGCCTATCACCTTGACGAACACATGCTTGCCGTAGAGGCAGCCATGCTGCCAGTGCCCCAGGTGCATGCGCGCCAGGTTGTCTGCAAGGTCCTTGAACATCCGCTCATGGACTGCCTGGGGATAACGTTCACGAGCGCCTTCGCTGTACCACGTATCCAGGTCGACAAAACCGTCCAGCGCTTCGCTTACCAGCAGCGCACGCCACTGGTGATCGGCATCGCGCTCAGCACCGGCAAACACGATACGTGGCACACGCACGCCCAACTGCTCGAAACTGTTCAAGGCATCGAGTTCGCGCAAGACCGTGGGCCGACCGAACGGGTGCAGCAGGCTCCGGTAGATATGGCCAACCTGGCGCTTGGCATACAGCAGCTGGCCGCTGGCGTCGCTGAGGCGTTGCACGCCACTTTCGCCACCACGGCGCTGGTTGGGTTCCTCGACCCATTCGCCCTGCTGCTGCCAGTAGAAATCAAACTGCCCGGACTCTTTCTGCACTGCCGCCATCAATCACTACCCCTTACGTAAAACGTATACGCGCCACATCGCGTAGAACGGCAGAAAGTCGAGCCGTTCCTGAATTCTGAAACCTGCAGCCGTAAATTCTTCTTCTACTGTAGCCGCCGGTAACACAAAGCGGTTCTGGTAGCTGTCCTGCTCGGCTCTGACACTGCGTCGAGCTTCAAGTTTCTTGCGCCGCCATGCCTTGAAGTTGCCATCCACCCACAGTGACAGAATTACACTGTCACGGCTAACCCTTTGAAATTCAGAGAGAATTGTTTTGCGGTGGGCCGGGTCACCAATATGGTGGAACAGCCGCATGCAGAAGATGCTGTCTACCGCGTTGTCCGGCAGGTCAATGGCAAAGGCGGAAGTCTGCAAAGGGCGTACCCGTGCCACCACCTCTGGCGGTTGTGCTGCACAGGCTGTCTCGATCATCGCCGCGGAGTTGTCAGCGCCAATGATTACCCGGTTGGGCTTTTCCGCCAACAGGGGCCAGAAACGCCCTGCACCGCATGGCAGGTCCAGGACCAGGCCTGGCTCGCCGGCCAAGGCCAAGGCGTTGCGGGCCATCTGCTCGTCGCGCTTGTGCGACAGCCGCCTGGCCAAGCCATCCTGGTGTTTGAGGAAGTAGTCGCGGGCATGATCCCGATCATACTTTTCGGAAAACTCGAGTTTGATGGGGCTACGCATCGGGCATCTCCTGATTCCAATGCGTCCACGTTAGGTAGGTTCGCGTAGGAATCAGGTCATGCAGATGTGAAAATTCTGTAATCAAACAGAACAGGTGTTACAAGACGTTAATTCGGATCCAGAACCTTACTGTCGTCCTCGCCCTCATCGAGCATCCTGCTACCTTGGCTCAGGTCTACCTCGAAGCGGCAACCGTGGGGCTGCGTGGTGCTCAGGGTGACGCGCCAGCCCTGGTCATCGCAGATCCTCTGCACCAACGACAGGCCCAGGCCCAGCCCCTCGCCACGGCGCTCGTCACCGCGCACGAACGGGCGGAACATCGCTTCGCGCTGCTCCTCCGGGATACCCACCCCGCTGTCCTCGACGCTGAACCCGTTGGGCTCCAGGCTCAGGCGGATATAGCCGCCATCGGTGTAGTGGGCGGCGTTGCGCAACAGGTTGCCCATTACCGATTGCAGGAAGGTGGCGTTGTACAACGCCGGGCCGGCGCTCACCCGGCCATCGTAGTAAAGGGCCAGGCCTTTCTGTTCGATGGTGTCACGCCATACGGCGGTCAGATCATCGCCCACTTCACGCAAGGTCGCCTGGGCGGCAATTGTGCCTTCATCACGTTGCGCGCGGGCCAGCATGAGGAACGTCTTGACCAGCTCACGCATCTCCTCGGTTGCCCGGGCGATGCGCTCGACCTGGCTGCGCGCACGGCTGTCCAGGTTGGGGTTTTCAATCAGCAGCTCGCACGAGGTGGCCAGCACCATCAACGGCGTACGCAGCTCATGGCTGACGTCGCTGGTAAACAGCCGTTCACGGGTTAGCGCATCACGCAGGCGGCCCAGGGTATCGTCGAAGGCCACCGCCAACTGCCCCACCTCGTCCGCCGCGTAATCCGGCGCCAGCGGTGGCGCCAGGCCGAGCAACTGGTCGCGATGGCGCACCTGGCGAGCCAGGCGGATCACCGGCGCCATCACCCGTCGCGCCAACACCCAGCCGAGGATCACCGCCAGCGCCAGGCTGAGCACGAAGCCCACCACCACCACGGCGAACAGCACCCGCTCACGCTCTTCGAAATCGCTCTGGTCCTGCAGCAGCACATAGCGCCGGCCATCGACGATCTCGACCATCGCGTGATACGACAACTGGTCGCGGAACACCTCATGGAAGCCCGGTTCCAGATGCCGCAAGTCCTTGGGCAGCTCGAAGTCATCACGCCCGCCGCTGAAGTAGAACAACTGGTCCGGGCGCGGCCGGTGGCTCCAGTCGCTGACACTGTCCATGCGCAACAGACGCTGCAGGTCGCCGCCGAGCACCGAGGAAATCAAGCGTTCCTCAACCAGGTGCACGGTGGCGACAATGCCGAAGGCAAAGGCCCCGGCCACCAACGCACTCATCAACGCAAAGGCGATGATGATGCGCTGGGCAAGGCTCTGCTTAAACTCCATCGCGGCCCTCGGCGAGGCGATAGCCGACGCCATGGACGGTATGCAGCAGGGGTTTGTCGAACGGTTTGTCGATTACCTGGCGCAGCTGATGGACGTGGCTGCGCAGGCTGTCGCTGTCGGGGCAATCATCGCCCCACAGGGCCTCTTCCAGCACTTCGCGGCGCAGTACGTGGGGGCTTTTCTGCATCAGCACGGCGAGCAGCTTGAGGCCCACCGGGTTGAGCTTGAGCAGGCGGCCCTGGCGGGTCACTTCGAGCGTGTCGAGGTCATAGCTCAGGTCGGCCACCTGCAAGGTACGGCGACCGCCGCCCTGGGCACGGCGCAGCACCGCTTCGATGCGCGCGGCCAGTTCGGACAAGGCGAATGGCTTGAGCAGGTAATCATCGGCACCCGAGCGGAAGCCCTGCAGACGATCATCCAGCTGGTCGCGGGCGGTCAGCATGATCACCGGAGTATCGCGGCGGGCATCCTCGCGCAGGCGCTTGCACAGCGTGTAGCCGTCGATGCCGGGGAGCATGATGTCGAGCACGATCAGGTCGTAATGCTCGGTAGCGGCCAGGTGCAGGCCCGACAGGCCATCCTGGGCGCAGTCCACCGTGTAGCCTTTCATGCCCAGGTAGTCGGCCAGGTTGGCAAGAATGTCGCGGTTGTCTTCAACCAAAAGAATACGCATCGGGGTCTCCTGTACCGCGCTTCGCTCGGCGGCAGCTTAAGGCCATCGCCCGTGCTGTGCCAGCCCTCGGGAAAATTCACCAAGCTTTACAGTTTTTTCACCGAACCTTCACGGACACAGGATAGCGGGCACCCGACAATGCCCGGTCTTTTTCCACCCCTGGAGCTGTCATGCAGGAAACTATTCGCCCACACCCGATCAATCCGTGGCTCTACCTGGGCATCCCTTTCGTTACCATCGTCGCGTTGATCCTGCTGGAATGGACATCGATAGACATGGACCTGGCCAACCTGTTCTTCGACCGGGCTGCCGGGGAGTTCATCGGTCGCCACAGCTACCTGCTGGAAACCATCCTGCACGACCGGGTCAAGCAGGTGGTGATCGCCTTGAGCCTGGTGGCGGTCGCAGCGTTCATCGCCAGCTTCTTCTGGCAACGCCTGTTCGGCTGGCGTCGTGAACTGGGCTGCCTGGTGCTGGCACTGAGCCTGTCCACGGCCTTCGTCACCCCGCTCAAGCAACTGACCCAGGTACAGTGCCCGTGGAGCCTGAGCCAGTTCGGCGGCAGCGAAACCTACAGCAAGCTTCTCGAGCCACGCCCGGCTACCGACAAGGCTGGCCTGTGCTGGCCGGGTGGCCATGCGGCGACCGGGTTCTGCCTGTTCGCGCTGTTCTTCGTGCTACGCGATCGCCGGCCGCGCCTGGCCAAGGCGGCGCTGGGGCTGGCGTTCGTGGCCGGGTCGGTGCTGTCGGTGGGCAGGATGATGCAGGGTGCGCACTTTCTCTCGCACAACATCTGGACAGCAGTGCTCTGCTGGCTGATCGGGTTGGGATGTTACTACCTGGTGCTGTATCGCCGGGGGATGGCGACGGCACCGGTGGCCGAGCGCAGCGTTGCCTGATGGTGGGGCCGCTTCGCGCCCCAAAGACAGCGACAAACAAAAAGCCCCGCACTAGGCGGGGCTTTTCATTACAGCTGGGGGTAAGGCTGGCTTACATCATGCCGCCCATGCCACCCATGCCGCCCATGTCTGGCATGCCGCCGCCAGCTGGGGCTTCGCTCGGAGCGTCAGCAATCATGGCTTCGGTGGTGATCATCAGACCGCCGATCGAAGCAGCAGCTTGCAGGGCCGAACGGGTGACCTTGGCTGGGTCCAGGATGCCCATCTCGATCATGTCGCCGTATTCGCCGGTAGCAGCGTTGTAACCGAAGTTACCCGAACCTTGCTTGACCTTGTCAGCGACAACGCTTGGCTCGTCGCCGGCGTTGGCAGTGATCTGGCGCAGCGGGGCTTCGACAGCGCGACGCAGCAGGGCGATACCGACGTTCTGGTCTTCGTTGTCGCCTTTAAGGTCAACGATGGCCGACAGGGCACGTACCAGGGCAACACCACCGCCAGGCACCACGCCTTCTTCGACGGCTGCACGGGTAGCGTGCAGGGCGTCTTCAACGCGGGCTTTCTTCTCTTTCATTTCAACTTCGGTGCCAGCACCGACCTTGATCACGGCAACACCGCCAGCCAGTTTGGCCAGACGCTCTTGCAGCTTCTCACGGTCGTAGTCCGAAGAGGTTTCTTCGATCTGGGCACGGATCTGTTTGACGCGGGCTTCGATCTCGGTGTCGGCGCCAGCACCATCGATGATGGTGGTGTTTTCCTTGGACAGGATGACGCGCTTGGCGTTACCCAGGTGCTCCAGGGTGGCGGTTTCCAGGGACAGGCCGATTTCTTCGGAGATGACCTGGCCGCCGGTCAGGACGGCGATGTCCTGCAGCATGGCCTTGCGGCGGTCGCCGAAGCCCGGTGCCTTGACCGCAGCAACCTTGACGATGCCGCGCATGTTGTTGACGACCAGGGTAGCCAGGGCTTCGCCTTCAACGTCTTCGGCAACGATCAGCAGCGGACGGCCGGACTTGGCAACGGCTTCCAGTACTGGCAGCAGTTCGCGGATGTTGGAGATCTTCTTGTCGACCAGCAGCAGCAGCGGGCCTTCCAGCTCGGCAACCATGGTGTCCGGCTTGTTGATGAAGTACGGCGACAGGTAGCCGCGGTCGAACTGCATGCCTTCTACGACGGACAGTTCGTTTTCCAGGCCCGAGCCTTCTTCAACGGTGATCACGCCTTCTTTGCCGACTTTTTCCATGGCTTCGGCGATGATTTCACCGATGGAGTTGTCGGAGTTGGCGGAGATGGTACCGACCTGGGCGATGGCCTTGGAATCGGCGCATGGCTTGGCCAGGTTCTTCAGCTCGGCGACAACGGCGGCGGTGGCCTTGTCGATGCCGCGCTTGAGGTCCATCGGGTTCATGCCGGCAGCGACGGCTTTCAGGCCTTCGTTGACGATGGCCTGAGCCAGGACGGTAGCGGTGGTGGTGCCGTCACCGGCAGCGTCGTTGGCCTTGGAAGCAACTTCCTTGACCAGCTGGGCGCCCATGTTTTCGAAGGCGTCTTTCAGCTCGATTTCTTTGGCGACGGAAACGCCGTCCTTGGTGATGGTCGGCGCGCCGAAGCTCTTGGCCAGGACCACGTTGCGGCCTTTCGGGCCCAGGGTCGCTTTTACCGCGTCAGCCAGAACGTTGACACCAACCAGCATTTTCTTACGGGCGGAATCGCCGAATTTTACGTCTTTAGCAGCCATGATCGTTTAATCCTTGGAATTCTTTGGAGTAACGGGAAGTCGGGGAAATCAGCCTTCGACAACGGCCAGGATTTCGTTCTCGGCCATGACCAGCAGGTCTTCGCCATCGACTTTCACGGTGTTGCTGCCCGAGTAAGGGCCGAAAACCACTTTGTCACCCACTTTCACGGCCAGCGCGCGAACTTCGCCGTTGTCCAGGATGCGACCGGTGCCGACGGCGACGACTTCGCCGCGGTTCGGTTTTTCAGCGGCCGAACCCGGCAGGACGATACCGCCAGCGGTTTTCGATTCTTCTTCGCTGCGACGGATAACGACGCGGTCATGCAGAGGACGAAGCTTCATTGTCGATCTCTCCCAAATAGTGGTTTTCATCGGCCGGTGTCAGCACCGGCGGGTTGATGCGGTCCGGCGTTGCCGGGGGTGGCCCGCGAAGGGCGAACCACCTGTGTCATGTCTGGTGTCACCACCAGAAACCTTGCGGTGACCACATACATGAGGCCGCCTTATTCGATTACAAGGTTTGCTACGGAAAAATTTTCATCAGGCGTTCAAAACCATTCGTGGGAGCGGCGCTGCGCCGACCCCAGGTTCAATTGCCCGATTACTTGTCGCGGCGCTCGTACTCGCCTTCGATCACATTGGGGCGATGGCCGGGATCACGGGGCTGGGCCTGGAACGGATCGTCCTGGAACGCCCGCTGGCGCAGGGCCTGCTCTTCGGCACGGCGGCGCAGCTTGCCAGCCACCAGGCGGCGGGTGAACGGCAGCAGGCACAGCAGGCCCAGCACGTCACTGATGAAGCCCGGCAGCAGCAACAGGCCACCACCCACCGCCATCATCAGCCCCTGGAACATTTCTTCGGCGGGCAACTCGCCGCGCTGCAGGCTCTCACGGGCACGCAGGGCGGTCGCCAGGCCGGCTACGCGCATCACCAGCACACCCAGTGCGGAGCCGGCAATGATCAGCAGCAGCGCCGGGAAGAAACCGATGGCGGCGCTGACCTTGACGAAGACGAACAGCTCCAGCACAGGGAAAAGGAGAAACAGCAGTAAAAAGGCACGCATCACTCATTCCTCGACGGAAGAACATCTTCCTGTAGGAGCATCAGATGGATGCGTGCAGGCGTTTTTTCAACCCTCTGCGCGCGCCACCGTCGGCCACTGTTCGGCACGGGCCAGCAGCACAAGGGCTTCGCGGACTTGTGTCGGGGTATTACAAGTTGTTGGGAAGGCCAGCCAGTACACCGCCTGGCCGATGCGCAGGTGCATGCCTTCGCTGTCGATGCCGACCATTTCAGCCGCTGTCGTGCTCGGCAGGCCGCTCAGCGCCACATAGTGGGCGATCGCATTGGCATGGTCGCTGTTCATGTGTTCGATCATGCTCGCTTCGCCAGCGCCGGCAAAGGGGTTGGCCAGGGTGACCTGGTCGAGCCAGTGGATCGCGCCGAAACCGCCGATGTAGCGGTGGCGCACCGGCAGCAGTACCCAGAAGTCGAAATCGTGGGCTTTGTGGTAGTTCGCCGACTCCGGGAAGTAACGGTAGTAGCGCGCGGCGGCAGCTTCGATGGCCGCCTCGTCGCTGAGCTTGTGCGCCTCGGCCATCACCGTCAGGCGCCCTACTGCCTGCACGTCCTCAGCCTCACGTTCGCCCACCAGCAGCGAACACTTGGGGTCCTTCTGCAGGTTGTGGGTGTGCTGGGCGATACGGCTGATAAGAATGACGGGGTGCCCATCGGCGTCCAGGCAGTAAGGGACCACCGAACCGAACGGGAAGCCCGGCATCGATTTGGAATGGGTGGAGAGCACGCCACGGTACTCCTTGAGCAGCAGTTCCCGGGCTGGGCGAAGGGCGTTGGTACTCACGAAAGGGGCTCCTGGCGATGGGCGGGGTGACAGACAAGATAAGCATTATCACCGCCAGCTGCCAGACAGGCCGGTCGCGTACCGGCCCGGGACCTACCAGGTCACGCCGAAACCGGCGGTGTAGCGGGTCTTGTCGAGATCACGATCATCGGTGCCCTTGATCAGGTCTTTTTCCGCCTTGAGGTTGAGCGAAGCCCATTCGGTGACCTTGTAGCGCAGCCCCATTTCCGCATCCAGGGCGTAGTCGGCGACGCCACCAAACGGCTTGCCTACCTCGCCATTGGTGAAGAACTGCACTTTCTTGCCGATCAGGTAACGGGTGTAGTCCCACTTCACGGCCGCGGCGTAGAAGTTGTCCTGACCGCCGTCACGGTACTGGTAATCGGTGCGGTTGATCAGCGAGCCCAACGAGAACGCGCCCAGTTCGTCATCCCAGAACTGGTAGCCCGGGCCAGTACCGACGGTGCGCTGGCGCGCCAGCTCTTCGATCTGGTCGCGCTTGTACTCCAGGCGCCCCTGCCAGAACCATTTCTCGGTGATGAAACGGTCGAGCGCATATTCCGCGCTCCAGTTGTTGGCGGTGGTGACCTCGTCCTTGCTCTCGCGGTTGTATTCGCCTTCGGCGTTGTGCCGCCAGCGACCGTGACGCGCGGTGGTCTTGAAGCTGACGTCGTAGTCGTCGGTGTCGTTCTCGGCGCGCTTGTAGTCCAGCGCCACGTCGACATTGCCTTTCCACAGAAAGTCCTCAACCAGCGGTCGGGGCTTCATGATCTGCTCGATACTGGCCAGTTCCACGGTCTTGGGCGCATCACCGTTGGCCAAGGTCACCTTGCCTGGTTCGGCAGCCTTGAGTGACTTGGCCTTCTCGCCGCTGTAGGCGTCCTGCTTGACCAGCAGTTCCTGGTCGCTCTCAAGGGTCTTCACCTGTTTCCAGTCCAAGGCGATCGAACCACCGTATGAGGTTTCCAGCAGCAACTTGCCGCCATCGAAGACGGTAATCTTGCCAGTGAGTCGATCGCCGTTCTTCATCCACACGGTATCGGCCAGCGCCGAGGTGCAAAGCGATACAGCGAAGAAGCAGAGCAGGATTCTTGAGTACATAAGTGGACTACGGATTCGATTTGCCGAAAAAAGCCGGGCATTATCCGGATGCCCACGCCATGAGCAAGGACTGACCCAGACCATGCCGATGAGTTCCACTCTTGTTTGCCGTTGCCATCCGTCCAGTTTCATCTACAGGCCAAGGGGGCTCTGATGTCTGCCAACTCTGCTCCCCCACCGGAAGATGTCGAAGCCCGACGAATGGCGTTGTATTCGGTGCTCGGCCAAGTCCCGCCAGGCAAGGTGGTCAGCTACGGCCAGCTCGCCGAGCTGGCGGGCCTTGGCCGCGCGGCCCGCTGGGTTGGTCGCACCCTCGGGCAACTGCCTGCGGACACCCGCCTGCCGTGGCACCGTGTGCTCGGCGCGGGGGGGCGCCTGAGCCTTGCCCTGGGCACCCCATCGGGCGACGAACAGCGCGCCCGTCTGCGCGCAGAAGGCGTGAATGTAGCCAATAATCGTGTGGATATGGCGCGCCATGGCTGGCGCCCGATGGAGCACAGCGGTTAGAGTGCGCGCTTTGTTTTCGCAAACTTGAGGCAGATGTTGGCCCATGCCCCGTAAAACCTGGCGCGCTGCGCTCGCTGCCTATGCCAGCCCGTCAACCTTGGTACTTCTGCTGCTCGGATTCGCCGCCGGCCTGCCGTACATGTTGGTGTTCTCGACCCTGTCGGTCTGGTTGCGCGAGGCGGGTGTGGCGCGCGAAACCATCGGTTACGCCAGCCTGATCGGCCTGGCGTATGCCTTCAAGTGGGTGTGGTCACCCCTGCTCGACCAATGGCGCCTGCCGCTGCTCGGCGGCATGGGCCGCCGCCGTTCGTGGTTGCTGCTGTCGCAGGTGCTGGTGGTGGTGGGCCTGGTCGGCATGGGCTTCTGCGACCCGCAGAAACACCTGTCATGGCTGGTCGCGCTGGCAGTGCTGGTAGCCTTTGCCTCGGCTACCCAGGACATCGCCGTCGATGCCTATCGCCTGGAAATCGCCGACGACCAGCGCCAGGCTGCGTTGGCCGCCAGCTACATGGCCGGCTACCGGGTCGCCGCGCTGCTGGCCACGGCCGGCGCACTGTTCTTCGCCGAGTGGTTCGGTTCCACCGGTTTCAGCTACCTGCATCAGGCCTGGACCGGCACTTACGTGCTGTTCGGCGTGCTGATGCTGCCGGCGGTGTTCACCACGCTGATCATGCGTGAACCCCCGGTACCGCTGCGTACCCAACTGTCGGCGGCGCGCTATGGGCTGATGCACCAGCTGGCGTCGGTGTTCGTCCTGATCATCCTGCTGGTTTCGGTACCTGCCAGTTTCACCCAGATGTTCAACACCGACTGGGCCAGCGTGCTGTTCGGCGACGCCACCCCGCTCGACCTGCTGCTCGAAGACCGCGCCTTCCTGCGCCTGCTGCTCTATGCACTGCTGAGCTGGGCGTGCCTGTCGTCCCTCGGCCGTCGCGGCCTGGCCCCGGTGCTCACCCCGGTGAACGACTTCATCAGCCGCTACCGCTGGCAGGCCCTGCTGCTGCTCGGGTTGATCGCTACCTACCGCATGTCCGACACGGTGATGGGCGTGATGGCCAACGTGTTCTACATCGACATGGGCTTTACCAAAGACCAGATCGCCAGCGTCAGCAAGATCTTCGGCCTGATCATGACCCTGGTCGGTGCCGGTGCCGGCGGCCTGCTGATCGTGCGCTTCGGCATCCTGCCGATCCTGTTCATCGGCGGCGCGGCGTCGGCGGCGACCAACATCCTGTTCCTGATGCTGGCCGACATGGGGCCGAACCTGGAAATGCTGGTGGTGACCATCTCGCTGGACAACTTCAGCTCGGGCCTGGCCACCTCGGCGTTCGTCGCCTACCTGTCGAGCCTGACCAACCTGAAGTTCTCGGCTACGCAATATGCCCTGCTCAGCTCGATCATGCTGCTGCTGCCGCGCCTGATCGGCGGCTATTCAGGGGTGATGGTGGAGAAGTTCGGCTACCACGACTTCTTCCTGATCACTGCCCTGCTGGGCGTGCCGACCTTGATCCTGATCGCCCTGCAGTGGCGGCAGGAAGCCGGTCGGGGAAAGCCGGTGCCGGTGGAGAGTCCGGCAGCTGAACAGAACTAGGCCTTCAAAGGCCTCATCGCGGGGCAAGCCCGCTCCCACGCTATAAGCCTATAAGCCTATAAGCCTATAAGCCTATAAGCCTATAAGCCTATAAGCGTGGGAGCGGCGGTGCGCCGCTGCGACTTGCCCCGCGATGCTTCTACTGTGCCACCGCCCCTTCCCCGGAGCGCCTGCCCACCACGAACCACAACGGCCACAGCGCCAGCGCCCCGGCAATGCCTGCCGCCACGGCGAAGTGCATCAGGCTGGCACCCGCTCCGAGCATCGCCAACACAGCGCCTCCCAGCCCCAGCAAGGCGATGGTGATCATCCCCAGCATCGCCGACACCAACCCCTTGCTCTGCTCGCTGGCGAACAGCGTCATGCGGTACAGCACGGCGTTGGCCACACCCAGCCCCAGCGCGTACAGCGACATGCCGGCCACCACGCTGGTCACTGTCGGCCTGTACCAGGTCGCCGCGACCATCAACGACAGGCCCGCCAGGTAAGGCCAAAGGGCCCCGCGGACCAGTGCTGGCAGTGGATAGCGATCGGCGAGGCGGTTGATGATCAGGTTGCCGAGGATCAGCCCGGCGAACACCGGCAACTGCCACAGTGCGTATTCCATCGTGCTCAGGCCTTCGTCATGGATCAGCAGCACCGGCGACAGGCCGATCCAGCCGATCAGCGGCAACCCGACCAGGCCCAGCGCCGCGCTGCCCGCGACAAACCGGCGGTTGGCCAGCAACTGTCCATAGCCGGCCAACAGCGGCAGCAGGTGGATCGGCGTGAACGGCAGGCGTGAGCCGTCGCGGCGTTCCACCCCCAGGGTTTCCGGCATCAAGCGGTACAGCAGCAGCCAGCACAGCACCGCACCGACCGCGAACGCCACGAACAGCCAGCGCCAGTCCAGCCACTGCAACATCAAGGTGCCCACCAGCGGCCCGAGCAGCGGCGACAGCAGTGCGATGTTGGCCAGCAACGCCATCATGCGCACTGCGTCGGCCTCGCTGTACGCCTCGTTGAGGGCCGGGTAGCTGACCGTGACCACGAAGCCCAGGCCGATGCCCTGCAGCAGGCGCAGCAGGTTGAACAGGCCGATGTCATGTACCCAGAACGTCGCCAGGCAAGCCACGCCGAAGAACAGGCAGCCCGTCAGCAGCAGCGGGCGCCGGCCGTAACGGTCGGCGAGCGGGCCGATCAGCCATTGCAGGACCACCCCGCCCAGCAGGTACAGGTTGAGGGCGTGGGGGATGAATTCCGGGCTGGCGTCCAGGTCGCCGACCACGACCGGCATGGCGGGCATCACGGCATCGCTGGCCAGGTAGGTCAGCAGCTCGAACAGCGCCAGGGTCAGGCCGAACAGCAAGGCTCGCAAGGGGGTGATGTACAGCAGTGGTTTCATGATCAGTATCAGGTGGGGACGGGTGGGGTCAGGCTATATGCCAGAAATGACGGCAGATTGCTGTGAGCAAGTGTAAGGGGGCAAAAAGCATCGCGGGGGGAAGACCACCCCCCCCCCCCCACGACGAAGGTGGAGGGGGGGTTCCCCCCCAGGACCCCCCCCCCCCCCCCCCCTCCAACGACCGTCTGGCCCCCCTCCCCCCCCCGCGATTGATGCCGCTGCCGGGTTACTGCAGGGCAGTCTCCTGCACCACACGGATCACTCGCTGCGGAAAGGGAATGTCGATCCCTTCGGCCTTGAGCCGGTCACGGGCATGCTCATTGAGCATGAACATCACGTCCCAGTAGTCGGCAGTCTTGGTCCAGATACGCAGCGACACGGTGATCGAACTGTCACCCAAAGTCGACACCACCGCCTGCGGCGCCGGGTCCTGCAGCACACGCGGGTCCTGGGCCAGCTCCAGCAGCACATTGCGGGCCTTCTGCAGGTCGGCGTCATAGTCGACGCCCACGTCGAACACCACCTTGCGGGTCGGCTGACGGTTGGTGTTGGTGATGATGCCGTTGGACAGGCTGCCGTTGGGCATGATCACCGTCTTGTTATCACCGGTACGCAGCACGGTGTGGAAGATCTGGATGCTGTCCACGGTGCCCGCCACGCCCTGGGCTTCGATCCAGTCGCCGATGCGGAACGGGCGGAACATCAGGATCAGCACGCCCCCGGCGAAGTTCGCCAGGCTGCCCTGCAAGGCCAGGCCGATGGCCAGGCCGGCGGCACCGATGGCGGCGACGAACGAGGTGGTCTCGATGCCGATCATCGACGCCACGCTGACCATCAACAGTACTTTCAGCACGATATTGGCCAGGGTGCTGATGAAGCCCTGCAACGCCGCGTCGGCCTTCAGGCCAACCAGTTTGCCCAGCCGATTGCTGACCCTGCTGATGATCCACCAGCCGATCGCCAGGGTCAGCAAGGCCAGCAGCAGGCGGCTGCCGTATTCCATGATCAGCGGTACCCAAGTCTGCGACTGGCGAACCAGCTGGTCGACCTCTGCATTCAAATCCATCGTCTTGCTCTCCTGATGCCAAGCGGCAAAAAACACATTGAAACGGGCCGCACAGCATGCAGCGACCGCAGGAACCGATGGACATCATTGAGCCATCAAGGTTCCTGCCCTGCCCCGATCAGTCGCGGAAGTTGTTGAACTGCAGCGGCATGTCGAACTCCTTGGCGCGCAGCGCAGCGATCGCCTCCTGCAGGTCGTCACGCTTCTTGCCGGTGACGCGCACCTGCTCACCCTGGATCGAAGCCTGGACCTTGAGCTTGGCGTCCTTGATGTGGGCAACGATCTTCTTCGCCAGGTCCTTGTCGATGCCTTCGCGGAACTTGGCTTCCTGCTTCACTTCCTTGCCGGAGGGATAGGCGTCCTTCACTTCCAGGCACTTGACGTCGATCTTGCGCTTGACCAGGGCCAGACGCAGGATTTCGACCATCGCCTCGAGCTGGAACTCGGCCTCGGCGGTCAGCATCACGGTCTGCTCCTTGTCCTTGAACTCGAAGGTGCCCTTGCCCTTGAGGTCATAGCGGCGGTCCAGTTCCTTCACCGCGTTGTCCACGGCGTTGGTGACTTCGTGCTTGTCCAGTTCCGATACCACGTCGAACGAAGGCATGGCGGTTCTCCATAAAAAACAGCGCGCTCAGCTTGAAGATGGAGCGCGTCAGGGTTAGGGGGTTAAAATGCGGGCTCATTATAACGGGTTGCGAAACGCAGATGAGCAGCACCTGGCATATTCTCGGCGCCGGTAGCCTCGGCAGCCTCTGGGCCTGCCGCCTGGCCCGCGCCGGCAAGGCGGTCCGCCTGATCCTGCGCGACGAGCAGCGCCTGGCGGCCTATCAGGCCGGCGGCGGGCTGACCCTGGTCGAACAGGACCACCGCAGCCTCTACGCGATCCCCGGCGAAACCCACGATGCCCCCGGCCCTATCCACCGCTTACTGGTGGCCTGCAAGGCCTATGACGCGGCCCCCGCCGTGGCACGCCTGGCGCCACGGCTGGCCGAGGGTGCCGAGCTGGTGCTGCTGCAGAACGGCCTGGGCAGCCAGGATGAGGTGGCCGACCAGGTGCCCCATGCCCGTTGCATCTTCGCCTCCAGCACTGAGGGCGCGTTTCGCGAAGCGGACTGGCAGGTGCGCTTCGCCGGCCATGGCTTCAACTGGCTGGGCAACCCGCTCAACCCCGCCGTGCCAGGGTGGTTCGACGACCTCCACGACGCCGGTATTCCCGCCCAGTGGAGCGTCGACATCCTTTCGCGGCTATGGCGCAAACTGGCGCTCAACTGTGCCATCAACCCATTGACCGTGCTGCACGACTGCCAGAACGGTGGGCTGCTCGGGCACCTGGGCGAAGTCGACCAGCTGTGCGACGAGCTGGCCAACCTGCTGCTGCGCTGCGGCCAGCCCGAGGCCGCCAACGACCTGAAGGAAGAAGTGCAACGGGTGATCCTCGCCACCGCCGCCAACTACTCTTCCATGTACCAGGACGTGCGTCATGGCCGGCGCACCGAGGTCCATTACCTGCTGGGTCACGCCTGCCGCGTCGCCGCCCGGCACGGGGCAAGCGTGCCACGGCTTGAACACCTGCAACGGCGCCTGGTCGATAGCCTGAAGGCCCGCGGCCTGCCCAGCGACTGACTGGCCCATCCACCGGACATGGATACCCCCTGACTCATGAGCCTGCGCCAACGCCTGGAAAACCTCCCGGTCGGGCAGAAACTGCTGGCGGCCCTGCTGGTGCTGCTGGTCACCATCCTGCTGGTCGCCAACCTGGCGTTCATCAGCGCCGCCTACTGGATCACCCAGGAGAGCATGGCGCCCCAGGCGCTGCAGACCATCGGCAAGCTGGTGTCCAACCCGCAGCTGTCCTCCCGGGCCGGCGATTCCCCGGAGACTGCCAGCGCCCTGCTCAAGGAGCTCGACAGCTACTCGCCGTTGCGCGCAGCGGCCATCTACGGTGGCGATGGGCAGATGCTCGCCCAGCTCCAGCACGGTGACGCCCTCACCCTGCCCAAGCGTTATCGCAACATCGACGGCTGGCGCCTGATGGAGTTTCGCAGCACCCAGCTGATCCGCCTGCCGCGCAACGCCAACCCGCCCGCGCACCTGCTGCTGGTGGCCAGCAGCGAGCTGCCGATGGCGTTCTACACCGGCACCCTCTCCGCCAGCCTGGCGATCCTGGTGTTCAGCATCCTGCTGTGGCTGGTCATCGCCCGGCAGATCAAGCGCTTGATCACCCTGCCGATCAACAACCTCGAAGAGCTGTCGCGCCAGGTCACCCGGGAAGAGAGCTACGCCCTGCGGGCCAAGCGCGGCAACGATGACGAGATCGGCAGCCTGGCCGATGCGTTCAACACCATGCTGTCGCGCATCGAAGCCCGCGAGCAGCAGCTCAAGGGCGCCCGCGATGAGTTCCAGCAGGCCTACGACCAGGCCCAGGGCCTGGCGGAAGAAACCCGCCACACCAACCGCAAGCTGGAGCTGGAAGTCCAGGTGCGCAGCAAGATCGAAAAGAAACTCACGGGCTTCCAGAACTACCTGAACAGCATCATCGACTCCATGCCCTCGGCGCTGATCGCCCTCGACGAGCAGCTTTACGTCACCCAGTGGAACCACGAAGCCACGGTGCTTTCCGGCACACCGCTGGACGAGGCGCTGAACCAGCCGATCTTCCTGGCCTTCGCGCCGCTCAAGCCGTTTTTGCCGCAGCTCAAGGAAAGTGTCGAGAAGCACCGGGTGGCGAAGATCGAGCGGGTCACCTGGCCCAAGGGCGACGACCTGCGCCACTACGCCCTGACCTTCTACCCGCTGACCGGCGGCGGTGGCCGTGGCGTGGTGATTCGCATCGACGACATCACCCAGCGCCTGTCGCTGGAAGAAATGATGGTGCAGTCGGAAAAGATGCTCTCGGTCGGTGGCCTGGCTGCGGGCATGGCCCATGAGATCAACAACCCGCTGGGAGCGATCCTGCACAACGTGCAGAACATCCGCCGGCGCCTGTCGCCGGAACTGCCACGCAACCAGGAACAGGCCACCGAGCTGGGCCTGGACCTGCCGGCCGTCAACCGCTACCTGGACAGCCGCGAAGTGCCGCAACTGCTCGACGGCATCCAGCAGGCCGGCGCCCGAGCGGCGAAGATCGTCACCCACATGCTCAGTTTCAGCCGCCTCAGCAACCGTCAGCTGGCGCCCTGCGACCTGCCGGCGCTGATCGACCAGGCGGTGGAAATCGCCGGCAACGACTTCGACCTGGCCATCGGCTTCGACTTCAAGGGCCAGGCCATCGTCCGCCAGTTCGACCCGCAGCTCGGGGCGGTGCCCGGCACCGCCAACGAGCTGGAGCAGGTGCTGCTCAACTTGCTGAAAAACGCCGCCCAGGCCATCCACCAGCGCCCGCAGCCCAGCGAGCCGGGGCGAATCACCCTGCGCACTCGGCTCAACCCGCCGTGGGCGGAAATTCAGGTGGAGGACAATGGCGTGGGCATGCCCGAGACCGTGCGCAAACGCACCTTCGAGCCATTCTTCACCACCAAGGAGATCGGCCAGGGCACCGGCCTTGGGCTGTCGGTCTCGTACTTCATCATTACCAACAACCACAAAGGGCAGATGGAAGTGCACTCCACGCCCGGCCAGGGCACCTGCTTCACCCTGCGCCTGCCCCTCGGCCTGCCGGCCACCACCAAAACGGAGACGTGACATGGGCTATCGCCTGTCGAAGATCTACACCCGCACCGGCGACAAGGGTGAAACCGGCCTGGGCGATGGCCGCCGGGTGCCCAAGGACCATCCGCGGATCGAGGCGATCGGCGAGGTGGACAGCCTCAACAGCCAGCTTGGGGTGTTGCTGGCCGGATTGGCCGAGGCCGACCTGCAAGAGCTGGTCGAGGTACTGGCGCCGTGTCAGCACCGCTTGTTCGACCTGGGTGGCGAGCTGGCCATGCCCAGCTACCAGGCATTGAACGCTGCTGAGGTCGAGCGCCTCGAAGCGGCCATCGATCGCTGGAACGACGAGCTGGGGCCGTTGAAGAACTTCATCCTGCCGGGTGGTTCGGCGCTGGTGGCCCAGGCCCATGTGTGCCGCAGCCAGGCGCGGGCGGCGGAGCGGCGGTGTCAGCAGCTGAATGCCGTTGAGCCACTGGAGGGGGTGGGGTTGGCGTATATCAACCGGTTGTCGGATCTGTTGTTCGTGGCCGCGCGGATTATCGGGCGGCGGCAGGGCGTAGCCGAAGTGCTGTGGCAGGCAGCCACAAAGCCGGCCTGAAAAGCATCGCGGGGCAAGCCCGCTCCCACGCCAGTTACACACTCTAGCGTGGGAG
>NZ_JBMOWQ010000278.1:0-18837 GCF_049310485.1 Pseudomonas sp. GZD-209 | reverse complement strand
GCGGGGGAGCGGGCTTGCCCCGCGATGAATCAAAGCGCCGACCTGTCGGTTTGTTCATGAATTGCCGGGCGTTGCCATGTACAATGCCCGCTTTTGCCCGCAGCGGCATTAGGTCGCACTTTTGCGGGCCAGGCCATCGGCCATAAAACTAGACTGACGGGGCGCCGGGCACACGATGTGGCCCGCGGAACATCAGACCATTAGCGATTTACGAGAGACGGATGAACATCACCAACCTTGCCAAACGACTTTGCCTGCCTGTTCTGCTGCTGATCACGCCTGTCGCCTTCGCGGCCGAGCAGATGATGCCGGCACCACCGCAACTGGCCGCCAAGTCCTATGTACTCATGGACGCGGCCAGCGGCAACGTGCTGGTCGAGAACAACGGTGACGAGCGCCTGCCGCCAGCCAGCCTGACCAAGCTGATGACCGCCTACATCGCCACCCTCGACATCCGTCGTGGCCAGATCGGCGAGAACGACCCGGTGACCGTCAGCGAGAACGCCTGGCGCACCGGCGGTTCGCGCATGTTCATCAAGGTCGGCACCCAGGTGACCGTCAGCGACCTGCTGCACGGCATCATCATTCAGTCCGGCAACGACGCATCGGTGGCCCTGTCCGAGCACATCGCCGGCAGCGAAGACGCCTTCGCCGACATGATGAACAAGACTGCCGCCGACCTGGGCATGGGCAACAGCCACTTCATGAACCCGACCGGCCTGCCGAACCCGGAGCACTACTCCTCGGCCCACGACATGGCCCTGCTGGCACGCGCGATCATCAACGAAGACCCTGCGCACTACGCCATCTACTCGCAGAAAGAGTTCTTCTGGAACAACATCAAGCAGCCTAACCGCAACCTGCTGCTGTGGCGCGACAAGACCGTCGACGGCCTGAAAACCGGCCACACCGACGAAGCAGGCTACTGCATGGTCGCCTCCGCCGTACGTGACGGCCAGCGCCTGATCGCCGTGGTGTTCGGCACCAACAGCGAGCAATCGCGTGCCGCTGAAACGCAAAAGCTGCTGACCTACGGCTTCCGCTTCTTCGAAACCCAGACCTTCTATCAGAAGGGCACCGAGCTGACCCAGGCCCCGGTATGGAAAGGCGCGACCAATCAGGTCAAAGCCGGCCTGGCCAACGACCTGACCATGACCATGCCTAAAGGCCAGTTGAAACGCCTGCAGGCTTCGATGAGCATGAATCCGCAACTGACCGCTCCGATCGCCAAAGGTGACGTGATCGGCAAAGTGGAAGTCAAACTGGACGAGAAAGTGATTCACAGCGCCGACCTGATCGCCCTCGATGGCGTGGAAGAAGCTGGTTTCTTCGGCCGTATGTGGGACAGCATCCGCCTGTTCTTCTATGGTTTGTTCAACTGATACGTGACCTGCATGCCCCCGTGAACCAGGCGGGGGCGTTGCTGTTGCCACGGCTTACGAGGCCATCCCGCAATGAGCGAAGAAGACGTCAAGTCGCATAAGATCGAATTCCCTTGCGAGGACTATCCGATCAAAGTGATCGGCGATACCGTGGTCGGTTTCAAGGACACCGTGATCGAGATCCTCAGCAAGTACGCCAAGGTCGACCTGGCCACCCTGGCGGAGCGCCAGAGCAAGGAAGGCAAGTACACCACGGTGCAACTGCACATCATTGCCGAAAGCGAAGATCAACTGCACGACATCAACAGTGCCCTGCGTGCCACCGGCATCGTGAAAATGGTGCTGTGATGAGCACATGCCTCGGTATCCGCGAGCTTGGCCTGCAGCCCTATGAACCGGTGCTGGAGGCCATGCGTCGCTTTACCGAGGCGCGTGGCCCGGATGCCCAGGACGAAGTCTGGCTGGTGGAACACCCGGCGGTGTTCACCCAGGGCCAGGCTGGCAAGGCCGAGCATCTGCTGGTGCCTGGCGACATCCCGGTGGTGAAGACCGATCGCGGCGGCCAGGTGACCTACCACGGCCCCGGCCAGTTGGTCGCCTACCTGCTGCTGGATGTGCGCCGCCTGGGCTTTGGTGTGCGTGAACTGGTCAGCCGCATCGAGCAGACGCTGATCGAGCTGCTCGCCAGCTACGGCGTGCAGGCTGCCGCCAAGCCCGATGCCCCTGGCGTCTATGTCGATGGAGCGAAAATCGCCTCCCTTGGCCTGCGAATCCGCAACGGTCGTTGCTTCCACGGCCTTGCTCTGAATGTGGACATGGACCTTGCGCCATTCCGCCGAATCAACCCCTGTGGGTATGCGGGGCTGGCGATGACCCAGCTGCGCGACCTGGCAGGCCCGATCGAACTCGACGAGGTCAGGACAAGGCTGCGCGGACAGCTGGTCAAGCACCTCGACTACGCTGAGCAGACGACCCTCACGGGCGGAATCGACTGAATATGACAACTGTGCAAGAAGCCGTGCCGAACCTGATCCCGACGCAAGACGTCACCTCGCGCCCCGCGCCCAAGAAAGTCGAAGCCGGCGTGAAGCTGCGCGGCGCCGAAAAGGTGGCGCGCATTCCGGTGAAGATCATCCCCACCGAAGAACTGCCGAAGAAACCCGACTGGATTCGCGTACGCATCCCGGTTTCGCCGGAAGTCGACCGTATCAAGCAGCTGCTGCGCAAGCACAAGCTGCACAGCGTGTGCGAAGAGGCCTCCTGCCCGAACCTGGGTGAATGCTTCTCGGGTGGCACCGCCACCTTCATGATCATGGGTGACATCTGCACCCGTCGCTGCCCGTTCTGCGACGTCGGCCATGGCCGGCCGAAGCCGTTGGACCTGGACGAGCCGAAGAACCTTGCCGTGGCCATCGCCGACCTGCGCCTGAAGTACGTGGTGATCACCTCGGTGGACCGCGACGACCTGCGTGACGGCGGTGCCCAGCACTTCGCCGACTGCATCCGCGAAATCCGCGCGCTGTCGCCGGGTGTGCAGCTCGAGACCCTGGTGCCGGACTACCGTGGCCGTATGGACGTGGCGCTGGAAATCACCGCGCAGACCCCGCCGGATGTGTTCAACCACAACCTCGAAACCGTACCGCGTCTGTACAAGGCCGCGCGCCCGGGTTCGGACTACGACTGGTCGCTGGACCTGCTGCAGAAGTTCAAGCAGATGGTGCCGCACGTACCGACCAAGTCCGGGCTGATGCTGGGCCTGGGCGAGACCGACGAGGAAGTGATCGAGGTCATGCACCGCATGCGTGAGCACGAGATCGACATGCTCACCCTCGGCCAGTACCTGCAGCCGTCGCGCAGCCACCTGCCGGTGCAGCGCTTCGTGCACCCGGACACCTTCGCCTGGTTCGCCGAGGAAGGCTACAAGATGGGCTTCAAGAACGTCGCTTCCGGCCCGCTGGTACGTTCCTCGTACCACGCCGACCAGCAGGCTCACGAAGCCAAGATCAAGCTCTGAAGCGGGCTTGAGCTGAACATGCCGATGCGCGCCGAGAGGCGGCATCGGCATTTTTGTTTGTGGGGGTATTCCCCATGCCCAGGTGCGTGAGTGCCAGCCAGTCAGGCGCACCTGATACTGCAAGGAGTTGCTCGATGAATTGTGTTGAAACGCTCGGCTCACCACTGCCCCGGGCCTTGCCGGCCAATGCGCGCTTCGCCATTGTCGCCCCGGCCGGGCCTGCCCGGCTGGACGCCGACAAAGCGCTTCAGTGGTTCAGCGACCGTGGCTACCAATGCCGGCTCTATCCTGGTGTGAACCTGACCGATGGTTACCTGGCCGGTAGCGACCAACAGCGCTTGCAAGACCTGCACGATGCCTTCCAGGCTCCGGACATCGACGCCATTGTGTGCATGCGTGGCGGCTACGGCAGCATGCGCCTGCTGGATCGGCTGGACTTCGACCTGATCCGTCGCCACCCCAAGCCGCTGGTGGGCTACAGCGATATCACTGCGTTGCATACGGTGCTCAATCGGCATGCCGGGCTGATCACCTTCCACGGCGCGATGCTTAATGCCGACCTGCTGGGGGGCAAGCTCGAGCCGACGGTGAGCTCACTGTTCGAGCAGCTGGGTGGGCGGCTGGGGGAGGGTGATGCCATTGTTCACCCGGCGGCCTACCCGTTGACGACCCTGGTGCCGGGCGTGGCGAGCGGGCGGCTGGTGGGGGGCAACCTGTCGATGCTCGGTGCCACCTTGGGCACGGTGGCCGAACTGGATAGCCAAGGCGCCATCCTGTTCATCGAGGACGTCAACGAGCCGCTGTACCGGGTTGACCGCCTGCTGACCCAGCTGCGCCTGGCGGGCAAGCTGCAAGGCCTGCGGGGTGTGTTGGTGGGGGACTTTGCCGGGGTGACGGTTGCAGCGCTGACGCCGCTGCTGCTGGATACATTCGGCCCGCTCGGGGTGCCGGTGCTGGCCGGCTGGCGCAGCGGGCATTGTGATCCGAACCTGTGCTTGCCGATGGGGGCGCGGGTGACGCTCGACAGCACGCTTCAGTGCCTGAGCCTGGCGCAGCCCTTGTTCAGGGCATAAGACCATCGCGGGGCAAGCCCGCTCCCACGCCAGTTATCCAATCCTGCGTAGGCTGCCCCAGAGGGCAGTCCGGTACGTGGGAGTGGCGGTGCGTGGGAGCGGGCTTGCCCCGCGATAGGCATCAACGGATTCAGCGGCGCAGGCTATCCAGCAATTTGTGGGTCGGATAGCCATCCGCCGGCCAGCCCTGCGCTTGCTGCGCATTGCGAATGGCCTTGCGGGTGTTGGCGCCGATGATGCCATCGGGATTGCCCGCCTCGTGCCCGCTGGCGTTTAGCAGGGTCTGCAGCTCGATACGCTCGCTGCGGCTCAAGGGCAGGTCGTCCTTCGGCCAGCTACCGGCGATGAAGCCCCAGCCATAGAACCGATCACCCAGCAGGCTGACCGCCAGTGCGTAGGACGACGAGTTGTTGTACTTGAGGATCGCGCGGAAGTTGTCCAGCACCAGGAACGCCGGGCCGCGAGCGCCAGCCGGCAGCAGCAGGGCGGCGGACAGCTGGCTGCTGTTGGCCGGCAGCTGGGTGCCCGTCGGTAGTTTCACGCCCAGTTGCAGCCATTCATTGACGCTCTTGCGCTGGCTGCCGTCGGCCAGCCAGTAGTCGAAGCCGGCAGGTACCTGCACTTCGAAGCCCCAGGGTTGGCCGCGTTTCCAGCCAGACGCCTGCAAGTAGTGCGCGGTCGACGCCAGGGCGTCGGCGGTGCTGTTCCAGATATCGCGGCGGCCGTCACCGTCGAAGTCCACGGCGTGGGTCAGGTAGGTGGTGGGGATGAACTGGGTCTGGCCCATGGCCCCGGCCCAGGAGCCGCGCATGGCGTCGGGCTGGATGTCGCCGTTCTGCAGGATCTGCAGGGCGGCGATCAACTGGTCCTGGGCAAATTGCGGGCGACGGCCTTCGTAAGCCAGGGTGGCCAGCGAACGGATCACTGATTTGCTGCCCTGGAACTGGCCGAAGTTGCTCTCCATGCCCCACACCGACACCAGCACCTGGCGGTCGACGCCGTAGCGCTGCTCGATACGGGTCAGCAGCTCGGCGTTCTGCTCCAGCAGCTTCTTGCCGTTGCGCACGCGCAGTGGCGACAGGGCGCCGTCCAGGTATTCCCAGACCGGGCGGGTGAATTCGGGTTGGCTGCGATCGGCCTTGATCACGTCCATGTCAGGGGTGACGCCGAGGAAGGCACGGTCGAACAGGCTCGGGTTGATGCCGGCTTGCAGGGCCTGTTGACGGAAACCCGCCTGCCATTGGGCGAAGGTCTGCAGGGGCTGGATTTCTGTGCTGGTGTCGGCGCTGGTGCCGGGCAGCGTCACCACGGGGGCGGGCTGGGCGGGAGCCAGCGGCAGGGCGTCGGCGGCGGTGGGTTTCTCGGCGCAGGCGACGAGCAGGACGAAGCTGGTGGCTGCGATCAGCTGGCGGGGGGGCCAGCGGTGGGAAAGGCTGGAAAGCATGCACAGGTCCAAGGCTTACAGGTCAGGCCTGAACCTTACCATGGCTGCCGGGTCGACCGGAAAATTATGCATGTGAGCAATCGTATCGATGTGCGTTTGATCAAGTGACTGTCAACTGACAGAACTGTCAGTTGTGCCTGGATACGACGTTTTATATGTTGCGTATCGTCAGTAAGTTTAATGACCGTTGTATCAGTGAAGTTTGCCGGACAACTTCGAAGTTCGTTCGCGTGTCCGTCGAACAGCCATTTCAGGCGGCCATTAAGCAAGAAGCCTCCCAATCTCTCGATTGGAAGGCTTCGCGGCGGTAGCTGCCTTTGCCCTTTTCCGGTCTTTCCTGACGGCAGCGGAACAGGGGTTGGGCGATGATCGACTTGGCTTTGTTGGGCGGATGTTTCTTGGTTTTCCTGGTCATTTCGATACCTCTCGAGTAGGGCGGGCAGATTAAGCCATTCCTGGTCTACCGAGCCAATTGATTGAAACTATGTGAGGAAGGCGACGATGAACATCACAACATCAGCAAAGCCAAACTTCGCCCCCCTGTTAGCGATGTTCATTATCCTGGGCTTGAGTGGCTGTATCGGGCCGCGTGTCGATGAGCCCTTGCCACCCCCTCCAGCGCCATCGCAGCCATCGAGGGTGCTAGATGTCGCGGCCCGCCTCAACGCGCGTTACATGGACACGGCACAGAGTTGCAGTGGCGGTGGGGCCGCATACGAGTGCTCCGGTGTATTGATCAGGCGCTCGAGCTCGAGCAGCTTCTGGGAGCACAGCAGCGCGGCAGCGGCACTGGGTTCTGTCACGTTTTCCTACCTGCGCGCTGATGCGACGACTTCAATCGCGGATGCCAGTGGCTTCATCTTCATGGACCGGAACACGGCCCAGCAGCAAGGCAAGGCCTGGTTCGAGCCGCGCTGCATCTACCCCTTCATCGCCGGTACGCAGAATGCCGGCAGACCGCAGAATGGCTGCGGCTTTGCGACGCGTTCGGCGAGTTCGAGCGTTGATCAAAGTACCTGTGCCGGGTTGCTCGTTCCGGCGGTGACGCCTGAGCTGTGGATACAAAACTTTCAGCGGTTCGGCTCGAATCCCCGTAACCAGTGCTCATTGAGTACCCACGATGCCAGTCAGTTCATGACCAGTCTCAAGGTGCGAGGCTCACTGGCTAGCCTGGCCAACACCTACTTGAATGAAATGTTGATTCCGACCTGGGATGTGAATGCGCCAGAGCAGTTGCCTGTCGAAGCGTTCTTCTATAACGCCAGGCAGCCCGGTAGCCTGATCAATGCCCAAATGATGCGACACGCCTATAGCGTGAAGACTGGGGTGTCGCTGCCAATCGTCAGGTTGGACTTCGCCAGGCCGCCGACCGAGCGTTTCAGCCAGCGCGTCCAGGACCAGGAGGATGGCTGGCAGGTAGCCGAGCGGCTCAACGCCCGTTTCGCGGACAAGTCCCGGCAGTGCGCCGACGGCCGTGCGCCGGTGTATTGCAATGGGGTGCTGGCGCGTGCGTCGCAGTACAGTACTGCATTTCATGTCTGGAACCCGAATCCGAACACCAATCCCAAGGATGCGGTTCCATTCTCGTACTTGAGGGCGGACATCAAGACGTTAAAACTGTTCTACCCGCAGGGGCTGCTTTTCGACCATCTGGGGTACACGCCAGGCGGCCTGGTAGCGATCGCACCACTTTGCATTTTCATGGCTGACGCCAACACATGGGGCCGCGCCACGCTCCAAGGCTGTGGTGCGGAAGGTAGCTACCCTGCCGACAGTGGTCCTTGCGCGTCGATGAACATCAATGATCTGACGGCACTTGGCACGCATTTTCGACAAGTGCCTGCAAGTCCGGCCTGGCAGCGCTTGCATCATCAGTGCAGCCTGGCGATCGAGCCCGACAGTTTCATGCTCGCGATCGATGGGCGAGCCCAGTTGATCATCGGAACGGAAAACCCCAACTACGGGTACAACGAAATCCTGCTCAATGCCTGGGCGCAGAACATCCCCGACCAGTTGCCACTGGATGCGATCTTTTACACCGCTGCGGGTGGCGCAGCTGCACTCGGGCAGGCGAAGCAGATACAGCAGGACTTGTTCCGTAGCTCCGCCAGTCTTATAAAACCGGTCGTGCGCGTGGACTTCGGTGTGGCTGAGCAGGCATTCAGCTATCGCCGGGAAGACCAAGGGTACTGACGAAGAGGTGAGGGCAGGTCGTTTACTCTGCCGGCAGCGTCAATCGCTGCCCGGCCATCAACAGCGCCAGACGCGCCAGGCTGGTCCAGGGCGAACCCTGGGCCTGGCCCTTGATCTGCGCATCGATGCGCTGGGCATCCTGCAACAGCATGGCCCAACGCTGCGCCGAAAGGCGTTGCAGGGCCTTGCTCACCAGCGGCCGGCGCTTGTCCCACACCGGTGGCCGGGCCTGGCTGAAGGCCTTGTCCAGCGGCACCCCCTGGCTGAACTGCTGGGCCAGCCCCGCCAGCAGGCGCAGTTCACGGGCCAGGGCCCAGAGGATTACCGGCGGCTCGACACCTTCGCCGCGCAGCCCCTCGAGCATGCGCAGGGCATGGGCGGCCTCACCGTTGAGGATGGCATCGACCAGGCCGAACACATCGAAACGGGCGCTGTCGGCAACCGCCGCCTGCACGGTCTCGACGGTGATCTGGTTGCCATCGGCCAACAGCTTGAGCTTTTCGATTTCCTGGGCGGCGGCCAGCAGGTTGCCTTCGACCCTGGCGGCGATCATGTCGACCGCATCGCGCTGGGCTGTGAGGCCGGCCTGTGAGAGGCGCTGGTTGATCCACTGTGGCAGCTGCTGGGCGTCCACCGGCCAGATCTGGATGAACTGGCAGTGGCCGCCCTCGATCAGTGCCTTGCCCCACTTGGTTTTCTGCGCGCTGCCATCGAGCTTGGGCAGGCTGATCAGCAGCAAGGTGTCTTCGGCGGGGTTGGCGCAGTACTCGATGAGTGCGGCTGCGCCTTTGTCGCCAGGTTTGCCCGAAGGCAGGCGCAACTCCAGCAGGCGGCGCTGGGCGAACAGCGAGAGGCTGGCACCGGCCAGCAGCAGGTTGCCCCAGTCGAAGTTGGCGTCGGCGCTGAACACCTGGCGCTCGTCGTAACCTTGCTGGCGCGCGGCGCCACGAATGGCGTCGGCGGCTTCCTGGCACAGCAGCGGGTCGTCGCCGCTGACGATGTACACAGGCGCCAGCTGGCCCTGCAGGTGTTTGTTGAGTTGGGCTGGGGACAGTTTCATGGCGAAAGGCGGGGTGCCGGGGCACCCCGTTCAGGCTCAGTTGGCCGGGACTTCCAGCGGGGACTGCTGGGGCGTCTCGTCGCGGACGCGTTGTGCTTCCTGCAGTGCCTGGGCTTCGGCTTTGGCGCGTTCGTCGGCCTTGTGCTGCAGGTCGGCCAGACGTTCCGGGGTCAGCTGTTGCAGGCGGACCATCATGCTCTGTACCAGGTCGCTGCGCATTTCCTGACGGACCTGGGCCGCTTCCTGGCCGGAGCCGGTGATGTTGTTGCCGTTGTGCACGTAGTAGCGCTGCACCTGCAGTTTGTCTTCCAGCAGCACGGTGTCGTTCTGGCCTTCGATGGCATAGTTCAGCACCGTGGTCAGCTCGTATTCCGCCGAGCGGTTACCACCGCTGTAGGTCGCCGCGCGCTGGGTTTCCTGTTCGTTGGTGAGTACCAGCTTGTACGGCGCACCGCTGTATACCCTTACCTCGTTGCTTTCCAGGGTGCGGCGCAACTGCTTGACGGTCTCGCCATAAGCGTTGCGGGCGCTGAGGTCCAGCTCCTTGACGGTCAGTTCGGTGGTGCCGGTGCCGCGCAGCTGGAAACCACAGGCGCTGAGCAGTACGGCCAGGCCCATTACCAGCAGATTGCGTTTGATCATGTTGTAGCTCCCTCGTGGGCCGAATACGCCCGCCCGCGCCGTGCGCGGACGGGCGTTGCCATCAATTGGCGACGATGTTGACCAGCTTGCCCGGTACCACGATGACCTTGCGGATGGTCAGGCCATCGGTGAAGCGCAGGACATTCTCGTTGTTACGGGCGGCCGCTTCGATCTCCTCGCGGCTGGCGGCGGCAGGCATGTCCACCTGGCCGCGCAGCTTGCCGTTGACCTGTACCACCAGCGTGACGGTGTCCTGCACCAGCGCGCTTTCGTCAACGGCCGGCCAGCCGGCGTCGATCACGGCCTGGTCGTGGCCCAGGTGCTTCCACAGCTCGTGGGAAATGTGCGGGGTGATCGGCGACAGCAGCAGGGTCACGGCTTCGAGGCCTTCCTGCAGCAGGGCACGGTCCTGGGCGGTGGCTTGCGGGGCCTTTTCCAGTACGTTCATCACGGTCATCACCTGGGCGATGGCGGTGTTGAACTTGTGGAACTGGCCGACATCGGTGCTGGCCTGCTTGATCGCCGCGTGGATGGCGCGGCGGATGACTTTTTGTGCGTCGTCGAGCGAGGCGACATCCAGCTTGCCTGGCAGGCCCTGGGCAACGTGGGCCTGGGCCAGGCGCCAGACACGCCGCAGGAAGCGGCTCGCGCCCTCGACGCCGGAGTCGGACCATTCCAGGCTCATGTCGGGCGGCGAGGCGAACATCATGAACAGGCGGCAGGTGTCGGCGCCGTAGACGTCGATCATCGACTGCGGGTCGACGCCGTTGTTCTTCGACTTCGACATCTTCTCGGTGCCGCCGATTTCCACCGGCAGGCCGTCGGTCTTCAGGCGTGCGCCGATGATCTTGGCTTTGGCATCACGCTCGATCTCGACATCGGCCGGGTTGAACCAGTCCTTGCCGCCGTTGCTGGCAACGCGGTAGTAGGTTTCGGCGACGACCATGCCCTGGGTGAGCAGGTTCTTGAACGGCTCGTTGGAGGTGACCAGGCCTTCGTCGCGCATCAGCTTGTGGAAGAAACGCGCGTACAGCAGGTGCAGGATGGCGTGCTCGATGCCACCGATGTACTGGTCGACCGGCAGCCAGTGGTTGGCAGCTTTGGGGTCTACCAGGCCCTTGTCGTAGTTCGGCGAGGCGTAGCGGGCGAAGTACCAGGACGACTCGACGAAGGTGTCCATGGTGTCGGTTTCGCGCTTGGCCGCGGTGCCGCATTTCGGGCAGGTGCATTCATAGAATTCGGGCATGCGCGCCAGCGGCGAACCGGCGCCGTCCGGCACCACGTTCTCCGGCAGGGTGACCGGCAGCTGGTCTTCCGGCACCGGCACGTCGCCGCACGCTGGGCAGTGGATGATCGGGATCGGGCAGCCCCAGTAGCGCTGGCGGCTGATACCCCAGTCGCGCAGGCGGAACTGGGTGCGCGACTTGCCGAGGTCCTTGCGGATCAGGGCGGCTTCCATGGCGTCGAAGGCGCCGGCGAAGTCCAGGCCGTCGAATTCGCCGGAGTTGATCAGCTGGCCATGCTCGCCATAGGCGGCCTGCCATTCGCTGGAAACTTCGTCACCGGCGCTGGTGCGCACAACGGCCTTTACCGGCAGGTTGTACTTGTGGGCGAACTCGAAGTCGCGCTCGTCGTGGGCCGGCACGGCCATCACGGCGCCGTCGCCGTAGTGCATCAGCACGTAGTTGGCGACCCACACCGGCAGTTTCTCGCCGGTCAGCGGGTGTTCGACCAGCAGGGAAGTGGCCATGCCCTTCTTCTCCTGGGTGGCCATGTCGGCTTCGGCGACGCTGCCGCTCTTGCACTCGTCGATGAACGCCTGCAGCGCCGGGTTGCCCTGGGCGGCCTGGGTGGCCAGCGGGTGCTCGGCGGCGACGGCGACGTAAGTGGCGCCCATCAGGGTGTCGGGGCGGGTGGTGAAGACTTTCAGCGTGCCTTCGTGGCCGATGCTGGCCTGGTCGTACGGGAACTGCACTTCCATGCCGCGCGACTTGCCGATCCAGTTGCGCTGCATGGTCTTGACCTGCTCAGGCCAGCCCGGCAGCTCGTCGAGGCTTTCCAGCAGCTCGTCGGCGTAGTCGGTGATGCGGAAGTAGTACATCGGGATTTCGCGCTTTTCGATCAGCGCGCCCGAGCGCCAGCCACGGCCGTCGATGACCTGCTCGTTGGCGAGCACGGTCTGGTCGGCCGGGTCCCAGTTCACGGTACCGTTCTTGCGGTAGATGATGCCTTTCTCGAACAGGCGGGTGAACAGCCACTGTTCCCAGCGGTAGTAGTCCGGCTTGCAGGTGGTGACTTCACGGGCCCAATCGATACCAAGGCCCAGGCTCTTGAGCTGGGTCTTCATGTAGTCGATGTTTTCGTAAGTCCACTTGGCCGGGGCGACGTTGTTTTTCATCGCCGCGTTTTCCGCCGGCATGCCGAAGGCGTCCCAGCCCATCGGCTGCAGGACGTTCTTGCCCAGCATGCGCTGGTAGCGGGCAATCACGTCGCCGATGGTGTAGTTGCGCACGTGCCCCATGTGTAGCTTGCCGCTCGGGTACGGGAACATCGACAGGCAGTAGTAAGTGTCCTTGCCTGGCTGTTCGGTAACAGCGAACGACTGTTGCTCGTCCCAGAACTTCTGGGCGGCGGCTTCGATATCACGGGGCGTGTATTGTTCGTGCATGGCTACTTTTTAACTGAGAGAGAAAGGACCCTGTTTCCAGGCAGCGGAACCTCGCTGCGACCGGCACTCCGGTGTCGATAGAGTGAACGCCGTAGCATACATGAGCGCCGCGCATCGTGGGAAACCCTGATTGCATCCCCCGCCGCGCGGGCCGTTGGTCGCGGCGGGCAGCTGCTTTTCATGACAACGCTAAGCTCATTTGTGGGGGGAGATATTCTTACCTTCAATGAGGTGAACGGATGGGAGAGTCGCAACTACCTGCAAGCAAACCGGAGCTTTACGAACGCCTGATCGACCGCCTGGGCCTGGCACTGGAAGTGGCCAGAACCTCGGTACGATTGCGCGACGAGATGCCTGCCGAACTGGAATTGCGTGGCCTGAGCCACGCCGAGTTCGAGGTGATCAAGGCCTACCTGGAGTCACTCCCGGCAGGTCGCCATGCCAGCGCCGGTGCCTACCCGCAACCGGAACCATCCTCGGCCAGGATTATCTGGCTCAAGGATCGAAAACGCGCCACTGCTCCAGCAAGATCCAGGACGCAGCCATCCCGATAGCCGTTCAGGTTTGCAGGCGCACGTGTTCACGCGCCGGTTCTTCAACACCCACACTGTGATCGGCGTCGACCTCCCCTTGAGGCCCGGCGCCGTTCCTCTTAGGCTGCATGCCTTCCATGGAGGTGTGCGATGCCGATTCGCTTTTTCATCAAACAATGGCTGATGCCGCCGGGCGTACTGCTGCTGTTGCTGCTGGCGGCCTGGTGGTGGCGTCGGCGTCGGCCGCGCCTGGCGGCTGCGTGCTTTGCCCTGGGCCTGGGCGGGCTGTGGCTGATGAGCCTGCCGTTGGTCGTGGAGCAGGCGGCCCGGCAGCTGGAAACGGAACCTGCGTTGGCGCCGCAGAGCTGGGCGAGCCTGGCAAGCCGTGCCGATGCCATCGTGGTGCTCGGCGCCGGGCGTGATCGAGGCGATCCGGCCTGGGGTGGCAGTGATCAACCTTCCTACCTGGCCCTGGAACGCATGCGCTATGCCGCGCAACTGGCCAAGGCGTCCGGGTTGCCGGTGCTGACCAGCGGCGGCCTGCACTATGGCACGCCGCCGAGTGAGGCGCAGTTGATGGCTGAGCGGCTGCAGGCAGATTTTGGTGTTGCGGTCACCTGGAAGGAAGAGGCCAGCCATACCACCTGGGAGAACGCCGCGCTCAGCGCGCAGGTCCTGCAGCCGCTGGGGATCCGCCGTGTGGTGCTGGTGACCCAGGCCTGGCACATGCAGCGCTCGCGCTGGAGCTTTGAGCGTGCCGGCTTCGAAGTGGTGCCGGCGCCGGTGGGGTTCCTCGGGCGCGATCATGCCCGGCCGTTTGCGGGGTTGCTCCCGGAAAGCCGGGCGATCTGGCAGAGCGGGCAGTTATTGAACGAGGCGGTGGGGCTGGTGGGGTATCGGGTGTTCTACTGATTCTTGCACCGCAGGTGCCGGCCTCATCGCGGGTTTACCCGCGAAGAGGCCCGTACAGGCGCTATCAGACAGTCTTGGCAATCCGCCCGGCCAGCAGCGCCCAACCCAGCAGCAATGCACAGACAATCGCCAGCGGCCACGAACGCCATTGCAGGTAAGGCGTCAGCTGTTGCATCGGCACTACCTCGCCATACAGCACCGCGCGCTCGAACTGCGGGATCTGCGTGGTGATCTTGCCGAACGGGTCGATCAGCGCGGTCACGCCGTTGTTGGTGGCGCGGATCATCCAGCGGCCGGCTTCCAGTGCCCGCATCTGCGCCATCTGCAGGTGCTGCAGCGGGCCGATCGAGGTGCCGAACCAGGTGTCGTTGCTGATGGTCAGCAGCAGGTCGCTGCGTGCTGCCAGGCTGGCGGCGAACTCGGGGTAGACCACTTCGTAGCAGATGTACGGCGCAATCTGGTAACCCTTGGCCTGCAGCAGCGGCTGGTCCGCGGGGCCGCGGGCAAAGTCCGACATCGGCAGGTTGAAGAACTCGATCGCCCCGCGCAGCATGTCCTGCAGCGGCACGTATTCACCAAACGGCACCAGCTTCTGCTTGAGGTACAGGCCGTCGCCTTCACCGGCCACGGTGATGCCGTTGAAGTAGCGCCGCTGGTGGTGGACCATCTGCCGTACCGGCACCCCGGTGATCAGCGCCGAATGCCGCTCGGCGGCAAACGCCCCCATCATGTCGATGTAACCCTGGGCCTGGTCCTTGAGCACCGGTACCGCGGTTTCCGGCCAGATCAGCAGGTCCACCGGTTTTGAGCTGAAGCTCATGTCACGGTACAGCGCCAACTGGGCGTTGACGTGGGCCGGGTCCCATTTCAGGTCCTGTTCGACGTTGCCCTGCAATGCGGCGACCTTGAGCGGGTCGCCGGCCGGCTGGGTCCAGGCGTGGCCCTTGAGCGCCATGCCGACGACCCAGGGCGCCACCAGCAACACGGCGCCGACAGCCAGGAACGATGGGCGTGCGCGCAGGCGATGGAGGTTGCACAACAGCGCCGCGGTCAGCGCAAGGCTGAACGACACCAGCCACACACCGCCGAGCGGCGCCAGCCCGGCCAAGGGGCCGTCGAGCTGGCTGTAGCCGGCGTAGAGCCATGGGAAACCGGTCAGGAACCAGCCACGGAAGGCTTCCTGCAGCAGCCACAGCGCAGCGAAGCTCAGCGCGTCGGCCAAGGGCGCCTCGTCGCGGCGCAGCCAGCGCGCCCAGAGCCAGGCCGGCAAGGCGAAGAAAAACGCCAGGCAGGCGAAGAACGCCAGCAGCAGCAGGATCGCCAGCAACGGCGAGGCGCCGCCGTAGGTGTTCATGCTGACGTAGATCCACCAGGTGCCGGCGCCATACAGGCCGAAGCCGAAGCTCCAGCCGCGGGCCAGGGCCTGGCGCGGGCTGAGGGTACGCAGGCCGGCGTAGAACAGGGCGATGGACAGCAGCGCCAACGGCCAGATGTCGAATGGCGCCAGGGCCAGGAGGGTGGAAGCGCCGGCCACCATGGCCAGCAGGTTACCGGGCCAGCCGGGGCGGGTGATCCAGCGCATGTTCGTCCTTAACGGTTGATCGGTGTCAGGCGTAGCAGGTGTATCCGCCGGCTGTCGGCGTTGAGAATGCGGAAGCGGTAGCCGCCGATCTCGGTGGTCTCGTTGCGTTTGGGCAGGTGACCGAACGCACTCATCACCAGGCCGCCGACCGTGTCGAACTCGTCATCGGAGAATTCGCTGTCGAAGAACTCGTTGAAGTTCTCGATCGGGGTGAGTGCCTTGACCAGGAAGTCGCCGCTGGGCAGCGGCTTGATGTAGCTGTCTTCCTCGACGTCGTGTTCGTCTTCGATGTCGCCGACGATCTGTTCAAGCACGTCTTCGATGGTCACCAGGCCGGCCACACCGCCGTATTCGTCGATGACGATGGCCATGTGGTTGTGGTTGGCGCGGAACTCGCGCAGCAGCACGTTCAGGCGCTTGGACTCGGGCACGAAGGTGGCCGGGCGCAGCAGGTCCTTGATGTTGAAGCTGTCGCCGTTCTCTTTGAGGATCAGCGGCAGCAGGTCCTTGGCGAGCAGGATGCCAAGCACATCGTCATGGCTTTCGCCGATCACCGGGTAGCGCGAGTGCGCGGCATCGATCACCGCTGGCAGGAACTCGCGTGGCGACTGGCTGGCCTTGATGCTGATCATCTGCGAGCGCGGCACCATGATGTCGCGCACCTGCAGGTCGGCGACCTGGATGGCGCCTTCGACGATGGTCAGCGCTTCGCTGTCGAGCAGCTTGTTCTGATGGGCTTCGCGCAGCAGTTCAAGTAGCTGCTGGCGGTTTTTCGGCTCATGGGCAAAAGCCTGGGTCAGTTTACCCAGCCAGGACTTTTGCCCGTTGCTCGATCGGTCTTCGCTCATGGCGGTTACTCGTGTTCCTTGCAGTGTCAGTGTGTGATTGAGTCGGTTTCGTCGTCGGCGTACGGGTCCGGGTGACCCAGTTCCGCCAGCAATTCCCGTTCCAGCGCTTCCATCTCTTCGGCTTCGTCGTCGTCGATATGGTCGTAGCCGAGCAGGTGCAGGCAGCCATGGATGACCAGATGGGCCCAGTGCGCTTCCAGGGACTTGCCTTGTTCTTGAGCTTCGCGCTCGACCACGGCGACGCAGATCACCAGGTCACCGAGCAGCGGGATGTCCAGCAGGTCGTCGGGCACGTCGGCGGGGAAGGACAGCACGTTGGTCGCGTAGTCCTTGTGCCGGTAGGTGTGGTTCAGCTCGCGGCCTTCGGCTTCGTCGACCAGGCGGATGGTCATCTCGGAGTCGGCGCTGCGCTGGCGCAGGGCAAGCTCGCACCAGCGGCGGAAGGCGGCGTCGTCGGGGCTGGCAGCATCCGTTGCCCGTTGCAGATCGAGTTCAAGCATCTTTGCCGCGCGCCTCGGGTTGGGCCTGTCGGGCTTCGAAGCGGTCGTAGGCTTCGACGATGCGTTGCACCAACGGATGGCGCACCACGTCCTTGGGCTGGAAATGGGTGAAGCTGATACCCGGTACGTCCTTGAGCACCTCGATCACGTGGGCCAGGCCTGACTTGGTGCCGCGTGGCAGGTCGACCTGGGTGATGTCACCGGTGATCACCGCGGTCGAGCCGAAGCCGATGCGGGTAAGGAACATCTTCATCTGCTCGAGCGTGGTGTTCTGGCTCTCGTCGAGGATGATGAAGCTGTTGTTGAGCGTGCGGCCGCGCATGTAGGCCAGCGGGGCGATCTCGATCACCTGGCGCTCGATGAGCTTGGCCACATGTTCGAAGCCGAGCATCTCGTACAACGCGTCGTACAGCGGGCGCAGGTACGGGTCGATCTTCTGGGCCAGGTCGCCGGGCAGGAAGCCGAGCTTCTCGCCAGCCTCGACCGCCGGGCGCACCAGCAGGATGCGGCGCACCTGCTCGCGCTCCAGCGCATCCACGGCGCAGGCCACAGCCAGGTAGGTCTTGCCGGTACCGGCCGGGCCGACGCCGAAGTTGATGTCGTTGGCCAGGATCTCTTTGACGTAGCGTTGCTGATTGACGCCGCGCGGCGTGATTTTGCCCTTGCGCGTGCGCAGTGAGACGCTGACTTCATTGACGGCAGGGTTGCCGATGTCCTCGACCGCGGATTCCTGGAGATAGAGGTGGACCGTTTCCGGCGACAGCTCGCTGGCCTTGGCCTCGCGATAGAGGCGGCGCAGCAACTGTTCAGCGGCGGAGGTGGTCTTGGGTTCGCCGATCAGCTCGAATTGATTGCCGCGGTTGCGGATTTCGATGGCCAGGCGTTGCTCGATCAGGCGCAAGTGCTCGTCGAACTGGCCGCACAGGTTGGCGAAACGGTTGGCCTCGAAAGGTTCGAGGATGAAGCGATGGGGTTGTATGGGTGCGTTCAAGGTGGTTTTTAGCCGCTCGACGGCAATGAATGTGAGCTCAAGAATAACCCTTGAGTGGCAGTGGCGAAAGCACTGAAACGATCAAGGGTCGGTAGTGCCCGTGGTGGCCCCATCGCGGGGCAAGCCCGCTCCCACACTAAGGCCTGTTTTGGGCCGCCTCCAAGCACAGTTTCGTGGGCCGCGCGATGAGGCCGGGCGGAGCACGAGAAATCCTCGACCCATCTTGATCGGCATTTCTTACGTCTGTGTGATAGGGCGGCAGTCAGGGGAGGGGAGAGAACGGGGTGCGCCCTTCGGCGTTCTGCAGTTCCAGCAGGTATTTGCGGAAGATCTGGCCGAGCACCTGGGTGGCATGCTCAAGCTCGTCGCGCGGCATTTGCTCGGTGACTTCGTCGGCCATGTCCAGTGCATCTTCGGCGCCGTTGACCGCAGCCATCTTCAGCAGGATGTAGGCCTGCACGTTGTTGGCCTTGACCCCTTCGCCGTGGAAGAACATCGAACCGAGGCGATACTGCGACTGGGCGTGGCCCTGCAGCGAGGCCTTTTCGAACCACTTGAGCGCTTTGTCGAGGTGGCGGGGGGTACCGCTGTAATAGAACTCGCCCAGCTCGTACTGTGCTTCGGCATCCCCGGCGTCCGCCGTTTGCTCGCAGGCCTTCAGGGCAGTCTGCTGATCCTCCGGCGCGGCATTCAGCGTGCAGCGGCCCGTCGCTGGAATCAGCAACGAGTTACCGCCCTCTGCCAGGGCCAGCAGGGGCTGAAGAAGCAACAGGCAGCCCATGGTCAGGGCGCGGCCGGTGCGGTTCATGGGGATCGACTTACCTCTGCAAAGCTACGGCCAAGGTCTCTGGTGGCACATTATGGGATAAGCAGCGCCAACCTTACAAAGTTTTACTGGAAATTCTACACCCCGAGCCAAGGCTGCTGATTTTGCCAGTGTTTGTGAGAGGGGTCACATTCACCGGCCAGATCGCGGGGCAAGCCCGCTCCCACGC
>NZ_JBMOWQ010000277.1:0-19123 GCF_049310485.1 Pseudomonas sp. GZD-209 | reverse complement strand
TGGACTATTGCGCGCTTAGAAGCAAAAGCAAAAACAGATCAAGAGCAGATCAAGAGCAGATCAAGAGCAGATCAAGAGCAGATCAAGAGCAGTGATACGGCTATCTATGTTTGGCTGTTGCTTATTTATTGTTTGATCTGGCCCTATCGCCGGCAAGCCGGCTCCCACAGGTATAGTGCAAGTCTGAAAGTTTCGCACTAACTTGTGGGAGCTGGCTTGCCAGCGATTGCAATCCTGAGTTCCCATCCAATCCAACTAGCGACAGCTAACGCCAGCCCAGGCGCCGCCCCTAACTTCGCGACTTCAGGAGGCTGAGCGTAGGCGTCTGGAGGGCCCTGGTGCGCAGCACCCTTCGGCGCAGCCGAAGGCGCGAGATGTAGATTTGCGCAGCAAGTCGGAGGCCGCGCGGGCCCGGAGGACGCCGGAGCGAAGGGACCCCGAAGCGCAGCGTAGGGGCCGTATGATGGGAGCGAGCGGCTTTGGTTACTTTGGCCAAGACCAAAGTAACCCGCCGTAAGGGCGGAAAGGTGACTATGCGTCGACATCACAAATGAATGCGCATAGAACTTCCAAAACCAACAACTAGCAACTAGCAACTAGCAACTAGCAACTAGCAACTAGCAACTAACTCACAAACTCAGATTCAAAGCCCGCCGCAACGCCTCCCCCCGACTATCATCCACCGCACTGACCAACGCAAAGTTGTAGTCCCCATGGGACCAATACCGCGCCTCCAGCCCCCCATCAGTACGCTGCCCACTGGGCATCCGCTCGAACCGCTCACCAGGCGAGCGCAAGAACAGACTGATCCGCTGCCCCCGGCCATCCTCGAACACCAGCAAAGCCGCCGGCCCCACCTCGTTGCTCAACAGCCGCGCCCCCACCGGTTGGAAGCCGTACCCACTCAAATCAGGCAACTGCCCGACCCGATTGAAATGCCGCCCCAGCCAAGCCTGCAGCCGCCCCGGATCACTCGCCTGAATGTCGAGCGTGGACGCCTCGGCAAACATCCGGTGCGCCTGCACCGCATCAGCCATGGGCAACCCCGCAACGACCAACGTCGCCTCCCGCGCCTGCCAGCCCCCCAGCCCACCCAACCCCACCGCCAGCACCAACACCGCCGCCGAGGCCAGCCGCCGCTGCCGACGCTGGCGCAGGCGACGGCGCAGCGGGGCAAGGTCCAGTTCAGGGTCAACGGGGCGCTCGGCAAACCCCGCCAGAGCCGCCCGCAGCCGCCGAGCATCGTTGCGCCAAGCCTCGACCCGCGCCGCTTCCTGCGGGTTGGCTGCCAGCCAGGCCGCTACCTCCGCCCGGCGCTCAGGCGTCAGGCGTTCGTCAATGTAGGCATGCAGCTCATGCTCGGTGGGGATCAGACGGGTCATTTGAGTCTCCGCAGGGACGTTGGCGCCGGGTTGCCCTCGGTCAGTTCACGCAAGGCGGCGCGGGCGCGCGACAGGCGCGACATCACCGTGCCGATGGGGATACCCAGGGTCTCGGCGGCCTCCTTGTAGCTCAAACCCTCGACGCTGACCAGCAACAGCAGCGCCCGTTGCTCGGCCGACAGCCGCGCGAACGCCTGCAGGTCGGCCTGGGCCAGCACGATGCTTTCGATATCACCGCCCAGCGGCTCCTCGGCCTGGCTGCGGCCGAACCAGGCCAGCCAGCGCGCATGCAGGCGTTCGCGGCGTTTGCCGTCGAGAAACAGCCGGTAAAGGATGGTGAACAGCCAAGGCCGCAGGCTGTCCATCTCGCGCTGCTGGCCGCGCCGGCTGAGGGCGCGTTCAACCGTGGCCTGGACCAGGTCGTCGGCGCTGCTGGCTTCGCGGGTCAGCCACAGGGCGAAGCGGCGCAGGCGCTGCAGCAGCTCACGCCATTGATGGTCGTCCAGGTCGTGCATGGTCGGGTTCCAGGCCCCAATGGGCAGTCAGTGTACGAGGCAGACGGCGCAAGCGAAAATCTATTCCCTGATCTGGAATAAAAGAGTGGGCCTTCCGTCGTACCGTCTCATTCACCGCCACCGGATCGCCCCATGAACACACCCTTGCACGGCCCCGCCAAAGCCCTGCGCCTGGCCGCCATCGGCGTCACCCTGGCTGCCCTCGGCGCGGGCTTCGCCTATGCCGCTGGCTGGATCGGCGCCGCCAGGCTCACGCCCCAGCGCATCATCGACACCTTTGAAGCCCAGGCCGGGCATCACCCCGGCTACCGGAAAAACCACGCCAAGGGCCTGTGCGTCAGTGGTTACTTCCAAAGCAGCGGCCAGGCCGCGCCGTTTTCCACGGCCCGGGTGTTCAGCCAGCAGAAGGTCCCTGTGATCGGCCGCTTCGCCATCGGCGGTGCCAACCCGTTCGCCCCGGACACCGCGGTGCCGGTGCGCAGCCTGGCCATCGAGCTGAGCAGCGATGACGGCCAGGTCTGGCGTACCGGCATGAACAACCCGCCAGTGCTGGCGGTCAGCACGCCCGAAGCCTTCTATGACCAGGTGCTGGCCAGCACCCCGGTTCCGGCCACCGGCAAGCCCGACCCGGCCAGGCTCCAGGCGTTCTTTGCCGCCCACCCGGAAAGCGCAGCGTTCCGCCAATGGGCGGCGGGCTACAAACCCAGCGACAGCTTTGCCAGTACCGCCTACAACAGCATCAACGCCTTCCGCCTGATCGACGCCCACGGCAACAAACGCCCGGTGCGCTGGACGCTGGAGCCACAGACTCCGTTCGCCGCCCTGCCCGCCCAGGTCGATGACAAGCAGTTCCTCCAGCACGACCTCGCCCAGCGCCTGGCACAAGGCCCTTTGCGCTGGACCCTGCGCCTGACCCTGGCCGAGCCCGACGACCCGGTGGACGACCCGGCCCGCCCCTGGCCCAGCGAGCGCAGCAGCATCGACGCCGGCACCCTGGTGCTGGAGCAGGTGGACGGCCCCGAACAAGGTGCCTGCCGCGACCTCAACTTCGACCCATTGATCCTGCCCCACGGCATCGAACCGTCCGACGACCCGATCCTCGCCGCCCGCTCGGCGGCCTACTCGGTGTCGTTCAACCGCCGCAGCCATGAAGCCCTGAGCGAAGGAGCCCGCCCATGACCCCCGCCGCTTTCCACCCCCTGGCCCGCCTGGTGCACTGGCTGATGGCGGTGCTGATCCTGGCCATGTTGTTCATCGGCGTGAGCATGGTCAGCGACCTGTCCAGCCACCATCCAGTGATGGTCGAACTGCACAAGGCCACCGGCCTGGCCCTGCTGGTGCTGGTGATACTGCGTATCTGCCTGCGCCTGAGCCTGCCGCACCCGCCGCTGCCGCGCGACCTGCCCGCCATTCAACGCCTGGCCGCCGGCGCCTCGCACCTGCTGCTGTACGCCCTGATGCTGGCCATGCCGCTGCTGGGCTGGGCGATGCTTTCGGCGGGCGGCTATCCACGCCCGCTGCAGTTGCCAGCCATGGCCCCCCACGACCTGCAACTGTACGCTGTGCTGCGCCAGGCCCACGGTTGGGCCGGCTACCTGTTGTTCGCCACCGTGCTGGTGCACCTGGGTGCGGCGCTGATGCATGCCCTGGTGCGCCGCGACGGCGTGTTGCGTAGCATGTGGCCCGGCCCGTTGCGCCGGGGTGAATGAACACCGGTGGCCGCGCGGGATCGACAGATGTAAATAATAATTACTAACATCGGCACTTATTCCGCCGAACTGCCCCGGACTGCCCATGAATCTCGCAAAGGATCCTGCCACCCTCACCCCGGCCAGCACCCTCGACCTGCGCCCGCTGCTGCTGGTCAACATGGCCTGCACCCTGTCGATGATGGCCTTCGTTGCCCTGATCGGCCCGATCGCCCGCCTGCTGGGCATGGCCACCTGGCAGGCCGGTGCGGCGGTCACCGTGGCCGGCGTGGTCTGGGTGCTGCTGGCCCGGCCCTGGGGCCGCGCCGCCGATCGCCTCGGCCGGCGCCGGGTGCTGTTATTGGGCAGCGCCGGGTTCACCCTGGCCTACTGGCTGCTGTGCCTGTTCATAGACGGCGCCCTGCGCTGGTTGCCCGGGGCCACCCTGGCGTTCATCGGCCTGATGCTGACCCGCGGCCTGATCGGCGCCTTCTACGCGGCGCTGCCGGTGGCCGGCAATGCCCTGATCGCCGACCATGTCGAACCGCAACGCAGGGCCCGGGCCATGGCCTCGCTGGGTGCCGCCAACGCCGTCGGCCTGGTGCTCGGCCCGGCCTTGGCGGCACTGCTTTCGCGCTACAGCCTGAGCCTGCCGTTCTACGTGCTGTCGGTGCTGCCGGCCACGGCGTTCGTGGTGCTGCTGTTCAAACTCAAGCCACAGCCGCTGCCCCAGCGCCATGCGCCAAGCCCGGTGCGGCTGTCCGACCCACGCCTGCGCCGGCCACTGCTGGTGGCCTTCAGCGCCATGCTCAGCGTGACCGTGTCGCAGATCACCGTGGGTTTCTTCGCCCTCGACCGCCTGCAACTGGCCGCAGGCGAGGCCGCCCAGGCGGCCGGTGTGGCGCTGACCAGCGTGGGCGTGGCGCTGATGCTGGCGCAGGTGCTGCTGCGCCGGCTCGAATGGCCACCGCTGAAGATGATCCGCGTGGGTGCCAGCGTTTCCGGTCTGGGCTTTGCCGCCGCGTCCTTTGCCGCCAGTGCGCCCTGGCTGTGGGCGGCGTTCTTCATTGCCGCCTTCGGCATGGGCTTCGTATTCCCGGCCTTCTCGGCCATGGCGGCCAATGCCATGCACGCCTCGGAACAGGGCGCTACCGCCGGTTCCGTCGGCGCCGCCCAGGGCATGGGCGCGGTGATCGGGCCCTTGGCCGGCACGCTGGTGTATGCCGTCGATCCGCGCTTGCCGTTCCTGGCCGTGGCCGCCTTGTTGTTGCTGGTCGGGCTATGGCCCACACCAGCCGACAATCGCCACTGACACGCACAGCGCGCAAGCAGGCAGAGTGTGTTTTAATGCGTCGCCCATTATTTTTTACACCTCTGCAAACAAGGCGGCTATGGACACGGGGACACGACTCAAACTGGTGCGTGAACGCAACAACCTCTCGCAACGGGAACTGGCCCGTCGCAGCGGCCTGACCAACTCGACGATCTCGCAGATCGAACAGAACCGCGTCAGCCCCTCGGTCAGTTCCCTGAAAAAACTGCTCGAAGGCATCCCCATGTCCCTGGCGGAATTTTTCAGTTTCGACGAGCCGGTGCGCGAAGAACGCTTCGTGTTCCGCGGCGGCGAACAGCCTGACCTGGGCCGCAACGGCCTGCGCATGCTGCTGGTCGGCGCCAGCGTCGAAGGCCGGCAGATGCGCATGCTGCGCGAGCTGTATGCCCCCGGTGCCGACTCCGGCGAGCCGATCGTGCATGCCGAAGGCGAAGAGTGCGGCCTGGTCACCCGCGGCACCATGGAACTGTGGGTCGACGGCCAGGTGAGCATCCTCAACGCGGGCGACGGCTACTACATCCCCACCACCCTCGCCCACAGCTTCAAGAATATCGGCCCGGACGAGGCCGAGATCATCAGCGCCAACACCCCAGCGAACTTCTGATTAAGCGATGCCCCTGGTCAGCAGCCGTGAAGCCTACCAGTGCCTGCGCGACGCCGCCCTCGGCGTTGCGCCGCTGGAGGTCATCGCCCGCGCCGCAGAGGTGGCCGTGTGCATCGAGGGCTGGCGCTTGAGCCTGGCCCTGGACGACGAAGGCCTGGCCCATTGCAGCCAGTGCGTAAGCCCCGACGGGCGCCAGGGTGCGCTCGAGGATTGGCACCGCTACGGCACCAACCCCGTCGACCACCTGAGCCTGTGGGAGCGCCAGCGCATCGAACAGCTGCTGGCCTAACCTGCCAGGGCTTCCTCGACGAAGTCCAGGCGGTCCTGGCCAAAGAACATCTGCTCTCCGACAAAGCAGGTCGGTGCACCAAACACACCGCGTGCCACGGCCTGCCCGGTGGCCTCCTTCAAGGCCTGCTTGACCTCGTCCTGCGCAGCCAGCACCTGAAACGCCTCAGGGTCGAAACCGCCCTCCTGCAACGTCGCCGCCAGCACGGCGGGGTCCGACAGGTTGCGCTGCTGCCCCCACCAGCCCTCGAACAACACCTTGAGCAACCCCTCGAAACGAGCCGGTGCCTGCAACTGCGTGCCCATGACCCCACGCATGAGGTTCAGGGTGTTGGCCGGAAACCCCGGTGGCAGGCCAAACGGCACGCCATAGCGGTCGGCATAACGCTTGAGGTCGATGAACATGTAGCGCCCCTTGGCCGGCACCATCGCCGGGGAAGCGTTGCCGGTGGCCTGGAACACTCCGCCCAGCAGCATCGGCCGGTACAGCAGCTGCGCATCGTGGCGCGCGCACAGTGCCGGGAGCTGGGTCCAGGCCAGGTAACTGGCCGGGCTGCCCAGGTCGAAATAGAACTCAACGGTCTTGCTCATACGGCAGTCCTTTCTTCAGGGAGGGGTTACCAGCGCTCGATCCACGGCCGCAGGTCCAGCTCGAAGGTCCAGGCATCACGCGGCTGGGCGTGCAGGAACCAGTAGCTGTCGGCGATATGCGCAGGGTCGAGGATGCCGTCCTGGTCCTTCAGCGCATAACGTTCAGGGAAGCTGTCGCGAATGAAGGCGGTGTCGATGGCACCATCGACCACCACATGGGCGACATGGATGTTCCGTGGCCCCATTTCCCGCGCCATGCTTTGGGCCAGGGCGCGCAGGCCATGCTTGGCCCCGGCGAAGGCCGCGAAGCCGGCGGCGCCGCGAGTGCCGGCAGTGGCACCGGTAAACAGGATGGTGCCCCGCTCACGCTGGACCATGCGCCGAGCCACCGCTTGCGCGGTAAGGAAGCCGGCGAAGCAGGCCATCTCCCAGATCTTGAAGTACTTGCGCGGTGTCTCGTCGAGGATGCTGCAGGGCACATTGGCGCCGATATTGAAGACAAACGCCTCGATCGGGCCGATATCGCGCTCGATGGTCTCGATCAGTTCGGCCACCTCCTCTTCCTTGCGCGCGTCCGAAGCAAAGCCATGGGCCTGCCCGCCTGCGGCGCGGATCTCGTCCAGCAACGGCTGCAGCTTCTCGGCCTGGCGCCGGGTCACACAGGCGGTGTAGCCCTCGCGGGCGAAGCGCTTGGCGATTTCGCCGCCGGTGGCATCCCCCGCACCGATCACCAGCACGACCTTTTGTTGTTCTGCCATGGACCTCTCCATTGATGAATGATCGTTTAGTAAACGAACGCTATGCTACGATCACGCCACCGTCAAGCCAGCGCAACGAGGTCCTGTGCATGCGCTACTCCACCGAACACAAGCAACAGACTCGCGAGAAACTGCTGGCCAGCAGCGGCGCGCTGGCCAAGCGCGGCGGCTTCGCCAGCACCGGCGTGGCCGGGTTGATGAAGGCCATCGGCCTGACCGGCGGCGCGTTCTACAACCATTTCCCGTCCAAGGACGACCTGTTCACCGAGGTGGTCCGCCGCGAGCTGTGCAACAGCCCGCTGGCGCGCCAGGCCAACCGCAGCCCCGACCGCGCACGCCTCAAGCGCCTGCTCGAGCAGTACCTGACCCTCGCCCACCTGCACAACGCCGAAGGTGGCTGCCCACTGCCGCCACTGGGCGTGGAGATCGCCCGTGCCGAACGCCCGGTTCGCGAGGAGGCCGAGCACTGGCTGGTGGAACTGCACCGGGCCTGGAGCGACACCCTTAAAGACCCGCAACTCGCCTGGGCACTGCTCAGCCAGTGCGTCGGCGCGCTGGTGGTCGGGCGCATGCTCGCCAGCGAACAGGTGCAGGAACAGGTGCTGGAGGCCAGCCGCGCGCTGGTCGGCAAGGTGTTCGATGAAGATTGCTAGCACCCTGCTCGGCCTGCTGCTTGCACTCCCTGCCGCCGCCCAGCAAAGCTGCCCCACAGGGCAATACCAGGTGTGCCTGGTGGTGTGCTTCTGCGCCCCGCTCGACCCCAACCAGGGTGGCCAGGTGCTGCAGGATGTCGAGCGCATGGCCACCGCCAGCCTGGTGTTCGCCCTGCGCCAGGCCCGCGATGACGCCACCAACAGAGGCACCCAGCCGATCCCGCTGCATATCCGTGCCCAGCTCGAAACCTGGTACGACTTCGCCGTGCTCGATACGGTGCGCTACCGGGTCGGCGATGAGCAGCAGGTCAGCGCCGCCAACGCCATGTTGCAGAACCCCGATGTGAACGCCGTTACCCTGATCGATACGGTGATCTTCCGCCGCGCAGCCGATGCCGAGGACAACGTGGCGCTGTGGGCCCACGAGCTCAAGCACGTGCAGCAGTACCAGGAGCTGGGGGTGGAGGAATTCGCCCGGCGCTATACCCGCAATTACGATGACCTGGAGGGGCCGGCCTACGCCATCGAGGCGCAAGTGGCCAAGGCTTTGCGCGAGCGCGCAGCGGGTGGTGCGCGTTAGCCTGTTCGTGTAGCCAAACCGCTGCTACATACTGGCTCAGAGGCGGACAGTGATGACCTTGCAGGAATAACTGGCCCGAAACAAATGTGGGAGCGGGCTTGCCCCGCGATGCGCCGCGCGGGCGGCGCTCGATCTTGAGGGCGCTGCACATCTGTCGCCATGCACCTGGTGGCCTACATGCGATTTCAGGACAGGCCCTTGGGCGTCCACCGCTGGCACTGGAAAATCAGGATTCGGCAATGGCCACCAGGTGCATGGCGGGATACTGGGTGAAGACCACCAGGTGCCTGCCGTTATTTTTGCAGCGCCTATAAGATCGAGCGCCGCCCGCGCGGCGCATCGCGGGGCAAGCCCGCTCCCACATTTGTTGCAACGTGCCGAACCTGTCAGGCCATGGTTGCCAGCCCTGTTTGTACGACACGAATTCGCGGTTAAGTTCATTAATGTGCCGCGTCACCTTGGCTAATCCGGCGCGCTTGCGCTGCGCAATGCCGACGCCGTACAACCAAACCGCCGCCGCACCCACTTGCCCAGGTAACTCCCATCCCCCAGCCCCACTTCCTCGGCAATCTGCGCCAGGCTGTGGCTGCCATTGACCAACCGCCAGCGCGCCTGCTGCAGCCGCAATTCCAGCCACCAGGCCTTGGCACTCATGCCGTGACTGGCCTGGAACTGGCGGTCGAGCTGGCGCCGGCTGATGCCGAGCTGCGCCGCCAACTGCTCGATCGAAAGCCCCGATGCCAGGTGATGGCGCATCAACGCAGTGGCCCGCTGCACCTGGCGCCCGTGCCCCGGCCAGGCTTCCAGCGAGCGCAGGGCATGACGGCTGTCGCGACTCTCGTCCACCAGCATGTCGGCCAGGCCCTTGAGCGCCCGAGCGCGGCCACTGGCGCGGGCGATCAGTTCCACTGCCAGGTCGATGGCTGCAGTCCCTCCCGCGCAGGTGATACGGCTACCGTCCATGCAATACAGCTGCTCGGTCAGTACCTGCACCCTGGGGAATGCGGCGCGAAACTCAGCCTCGTGGCGCCAGTGCACCACCACCTTGTGCCCGTCCAGCACACCGCAGGCGGCCAGCAGAAACACCCCATTGTCGACGCCCACCAGCTTCACCCCGGCCTTCGCTGCCTGTTTCAACAGGGCCCGGTAACGCGGGGCAAGCGCAACCGTATCCCCCGCACTTCGCCCGCCAAACAGCACCAGGTAGTCGTAATCGCGCCAGACCACCTGTTCGACACTGGCTTCGACCTGCACCACTGCACCACTGCTGGATACCACGGGTGCCGCGTCCAGCCCTAGCACGGTCCAGCTGCAATAGCGCTGGCGGCTGTAGTCCTCGTCGTCGGCGGAGAAGCGCAGCTTGTCGAGAAAGGCGCCAAACGGCAGCAAGGCAAACTCCGGCACGGGCAGGATCAACAGGCGCAAGTCAGGGGTCATACAAAATGTCCAGATATTACCGTCAGATGTCCGGATCATACCCCTAAAAGCCACCCGCTCAGCCCTACACTGGCGCCCTGCAAACCTACAAGGCATACCCCATGGCACCCGACACCTGGCTCATCTACCTGCTCGCCAGCATCGGCCTGTCGCTGACCCCAGGCCCCAATAGCCTGCTGGCGCTGACCCACGGCGCGTTGTATGGCGCGCGGCGCACGCTGTTCACCATCGTCGGCGGGGTGTTCGGCTTCAGCGCCCTGATCGCCCTGGCCATGTTCGGCCTGAGCGCCCTGCTGCAGGCCTCGGCCTCGGTGCTGACGGTGCTCAAATGGGTCGGCGGCGCCTACCTGGTGTGGCTGGGCATCCAACTGTGGCGCACCCCGGCGCTGCACCTGGAACTCAACGCGGGCAGCGCCCGCTTGGGCAATGCCGGGTTGTTCCGCCAGGGCTTCCTGTCGGCCATGGCCAACCCCAAGGTGCTGCTATTCTATGGCGCCTTCCTGCCGCAGTTCATCGACCCGCAACGCGGTCTGGCGCTGCAGTTCGTGGTGATGGCGGCGACCTTCGCCAGTGTGGAGTTTGTGGTCGAATACCTGCTGGCGCGGCTGGCTTATCGCATTCGGCCGTGGCTGAGCAAGGGTGGCAAGGGCTTCAACAGGTGCTGCGGCGGGTTGTTCGCGCTGATCGGTGTGGCGCTGCCGTTGGGGCGTTGAAGCAAGCAGCAACTGCGCGTTGAGAGCTGCCTCTCAACGCGCAGTTGCCCGTCAGGGACTGCGCCGTTTCACTAGGCGTTCTGGGTTTCTACCTGCTCGGTTTGCGCGGCATGGCGGCTGAAATCGCGCAGGTAGGTAATGAACTCCTGCAACAGGCGATCCCACAACTGCAGGTGGTTGAGCAAGTGCCTGGCAGTGACCCCGTCACTGACCAGCACATCAAGCTCCATCACCAGGAACTCGCCCTGCCGATACAGGCGGGCGAAACGCCGTGAAGTGCTCCAGTGCTCCACAACGCCCTCGGGCAGTTCACCCTGGATGCGCAAAGCACAGCTGAAGGTGAAGTCGAGGAACTGCCCTTCGATCGCCCCTGGGTTGCCCAGGCGCACGGCAAAGCCGATCCCCTGGCTGGCGCTGAGCAGTTGCACCAGCCCGTTCTGCTCGCTGCGGTTGACGCGCAGGCCGGCGTCCTGCAGCAGGCTGGTGAGGGTTTCGACGTTCACGCTTTCGATCAGGGCTTGTTCAGTCATGGTCTTGCTCCTTGTGGTGTCGATAAATCATTGCCAGGCGCGTACTTGCGCCGCATCGCACTGTGTCTTGTATAGCTGAACGACTGGGAATTGCGTGATTTCTTCGAGTTTCGCCCTCGCCAGCCGCTACGCTTGCTGCTTGATCCCGCGCAGCGTGCCGGATAACAACAAGAACCCGCCGAGTGAGCCGCATGAACATCCTCTACGACGAGCACATCGATGGCCCGCTGCCGGCCGTGGACAAAGCCGCGCTGCTACAGGCCCTGCGCGACGCCCTGCCCGACCTTGAGGTCCTGCACCGCAGCGAAGACCTCAAGCCCTACGAATGCGATGGCCTGTCGGCCTACCGCACGGTGCCGCTGCTGGTGGTGCTGCCCGAGCGCCTGGAGCAGGTGCAAGCCCTGCTGCAACTGTGCCACCAGCGTGGCGTGCCGGTAGTGGCGCGCGGCGCCGGCACCGGGCTGTCCGGCGGTGCGCTGCCGCTGAGCCAGGGCATCCTGCTGGTGATGGCGCGCTTCAACCGCATCCTTGAAGTCAACCCGCAAGGGCGCTTCGCCCGGGTCCAGCCCGGGGTGCGCAACCTGGCGATCTCGCAGGCGGCGGCGCCCTTCGGGCTGTACTACGCGCCCGACCCGTCCTCGCAGATTGCCTGCACCATCGGCGGCAACGTCGCCGAAAACGCCGGTGGCGTGCATTGCCTCAAGTACGGCCTGACCGTGCACAACCTGCTCAAGGTGGAAATCCTCACGGTCGAGGGCGAGCGCCTGGTACTGGGCAGCGATGCCCTCGACAGCCCGGGCTTCGACCTGCTGGCGCTGTTCACCGGCTCCGAAGGCATGCTCGGCATCGTCACCGAGGTGACCGTCAAGCTGCTGCCCAAGCCCCAGGTGGCGCGGGTGCTGCTGGCCAGTTTCGACAGGGTTGAGGACGCCGGCCGCGCGGTGGCCGACATCATCGCCGCCGGCATCATCCCCGGCGGCCTCGAGATGATGGACAACCTGGCAATCCGCGCCGCCGAGGACTTCATCCACGCCGGCTACCCGGTGGACGCGGCAGCCATCCTGCTGTGCGAACTCGACGGCGTAGAGGCCGACGTGCAGGACGATTGCGCGCGGGTCGATGCCTTGCTGCGCACGGCCGGCGCCCGCGATGTGCGCCTGGCCTGCGACGAAGCTGAACGGGTGCGCTTCTGGGCTGGGCGCAAGAACGCCTTCCCGGCGGTGGGGCGCATTTCGCCGGACTACTACTGCATGGACGGCACCATCCCCCGCCGCGAACTGCCCCGGGTGCTCAAGGGCATCAGCGAGCTGTCGGCGCAGTACGGCCTGCGGGTGGCCAACGTGTTCCACGCCGGCGACGGCAACATGCACCCGCTGATCCTGTTCGACGCCAACCTGCCCGGCGAGCTGGAGCGGGCCGAGGCCATCGGCGGCAAGATCCTCGAACTGTGCGTGGCGGTGGGCGGCAGCATCACCGGCGAACACGGGGTGGGCCGCGAGAAGATCAACCAGATGTGCGCCCAGTTCAACAGCGACGAGATCACCTTGTTCCATGGGGTGAAAGCCGCCTTCGACCCGCAAGGCCTGCTCAACCCCGGCAAGAACATCCCCACCCTGCAGCGCTGCGCCGAATTCGGCGCGCTGCACGTGCACCACGGCCAACTGCCCTTCCCCGACCTGGAGCGCTTCTGATGGGCCGCGACATCAGCCAGGACCTGCTGGAACAGGTCAACCAGGCGCTGAACCTGGGCACACCGCTGCGTATCCAGGGCGGCAACAGCAAGGCCATGCTCGGGCGCCCGGTGGCCGGGGAAATCGTCGACACCCGGGGCCACCACGGCATCGTCAGCTACGACCCGACCGAGCTGGTGCTCAGCGCCCGCGCCGGCACGCCGCTCTGCGAAATCGAAGCCGCACTGGATCAGGTCGGGCAGATGCTGCCCTGCGAGCCGCCGCACCTGGGGCCCGGGGCCACCCTCGGCGGCATGGTCGCAGCGGGGCTGTCCGGGCCACGGCGGCCCTGGGCCGGGGCGGTGCGCGACTACGTGCTTGGCACGCGGCTGATCACCGGCCACGGCAAGCTGCTGCGTTTTGGCGGCGAGGTGATGAAGAACGTCGCCGGCTACGATGTGTCGCGCTTGCTGGCCGGCAGCTTCGGCTGCCTGGGGCTGCTCACCGAAGTGTCGCTGAAGGTACTGCCGCGGCCGCGTCAATGCCTGAGCCTGTGTTTGCCGATGGACAGCGGGCAGGCCTTGGCCGCACTGGCCGAGTGGGGCCAGCAGCCGCTGCCGATCAGTGCGGCCTGCCATGACGGTGAAGCGCTGTACCTGCGCCTGGAAGGTGGCGAAGGCTCGGTGCGTTCGGCCCGCGAGCGGCTGGGTGGCGACGCGGTCGACAACCAGCTGTGGAGCGACCTGCGCGAACAGCGCCTGCCGTTCTTCGACGACCCGGCGCCGCTGTGGCGCCTGTCGGTGCCCAGCACCTGTGCCCTGCTCGACCTGCCGGGGCGGCAATTGATCGACTGGGGCGGCGCGCAGCGCTGGCTCACCTCCAGTGCGCCGGCGCAGGTGATCCGTGAGCAGGTGGCCAAGGTCGGCGGCCATGCCACCGCCTATGCCCCCGGCGATGACAGCACGGCGCCGCTGCCAGCGGCGCTGATGCGCTACCACCAGGCACTGAAACGGCAACTCGACCCCCAGGGCATCTTCAACCCTGGCCGCCTGTACCCGGACCTGTGAGGCCACGCCATGCAAACCCACCTGAGCGATGCCGCCAAGCAGCTGGCCCGCGGTGAAGAGGCCGAAAGCATCCTGCGCTCCTGCGTGCACTGCGGCTTCTGCACGGCCACCTGCCCCACCTACCAATTGCTCGGCGACGAGCTGGACGGGCCGCGCGGGCGCATCTACCTGATCAAGCAGATGCTCGAAGGCGAGCCGGTGACCGCCAGCACCCAACTGCACCTGGACCGCTGCCTGAGCTGTCGCAATTGCGAGAGCACCTGCCCTTCGGGGGTCAAGTACCACGACCTGCTCGATATCGGCCGCGCCGTGGTCGAGCAACAGGTGCCGCGCCCGCTGGGGCAGCGCCTGTTGCGCGAGGGCTTGCGCGCCGTGGTGCCGCACCCGGCCGCGTTCAAGGCCCTGGCCAAGGTCGGGCAAACCCTCAGGCCGCTGCTGCCGAACGGCCTCAAGGCCAAGTTGCCTGCCCAGGTGCACCACGCCGGCCAGCGCCCGGTGCCCCGCCATCCACGCCGCGTGCTGCTGCTCGAAGGCTGCGTGCAGCAAGCACTGTCGCCCAACACCAACGCCGCCGCCGCGCGCCTGCTGGACCGCCTGGGCATCAGCGTCGAGCCGGCCTGTGAGGCCGGCTGTTGCGGCGCCGTGGACTATCACCTGGATGCCCAGGCGCAAGGCCTGCAACGCGCCCGGCGCAACATCGACGCCTGGTGGCCGGCCATCGAAGCCGGCGCCGAAGCCATCGTGCAAACCGCCAGCGGCTGCGGTGCCTTCGTGCGCGACTATGGCCACCTGCTCAAGGACGATGCGCGCTACGCCGCCAAGGCGGCCCGGGTCAGCGCCCTGGCCCGCGACCTGGTGCAACTGCTGCAGGCCGAGCCGCTGGAGCAGCTCGGCCTGTGTACCGAACAGCGCCTGGCCTTCCATTGCCCCTGCACCCTGCAGCACGCCCTCAAACTCGGCGGTGCCGTGGAAAGCCTGCTGACCCGCCTGGGTTTCCACCTCACCAACGTGCCCGACGGCCATCTGTGCTGCGGCTCGGCGGGCACCTACTCGCTGACCCAGCCGGCGCTGTCGCGCCAGCTGCGCGACAACCGCCTGGCGGCCCTGGAAAGTGGAAAACCTGCGATCATCGCCACCGCCAATATCGGCTGCCAGCTCCACCTCGACAGCGCCGGCCGCACACCGGTACGGCACTGGATCGAAATTGTCGAAGACGCCCTGGAGGCACCCCATGCATAGCAAACCCGTACTCGACCAGGCGGACGTCGCCCGGCTGCTCGCCGCCGCCCGCCAGCACGCCCAGGCCCAGCAATGGCCGGTGACCATCGCCGTGGTCGACGACGGCGGCCACCCGCTGGCCCTGGAGCGCCTGGACGGTTGCGCCCCGGCCAGCGCCTACATCGCCATGGAGAAAGCCCGCACCGCGGCGCTGGGCCGCCGGGAGTCGCGCGACTACGAGCAGATGGTCAACGACGGGCGCACCGCCTTCGTCACCGCGCCGCTGCTGACCAGCCTGGAAGGCGGCGTGCCACTGCGGGTGGAGGGCCAGGTGGTCGGCGCGATCGGTGTGTCGGGGGTCAAGTCCGGGCAGGATGCCGAAGTGGCCAAGGCCGGGGCACAGGCGCTGTAATACCCCTGCCCCTGCCCCTGCCCTGGCGGCTCAATGCCCCGCCGACGCCGGCCCGGCCTTGGCGGTGAAGGGTGGCTTGGCCAGCCACACCAGCAGGATCAAGCCGGCGAACACCCAGGTCAGCAAGGTGAAGTAGTCCACCGTCGACATCATGTAGGCCTGGCCGTTGAGCATCTGCTCCAGCTGCGCATAGCTCTGCGGGCTGGCCCCGCCCAGCTGGTCGAGGGTGTGGCGGGTGGCCGGGTCGAAGGTACTGAGGTGTTCGCTCAGGTAGGCGTGGTGCTGGTCGGCGCGGCGGATCCAGATCCAGGTCGTCAGCGACGCGGCAAAACTGCCGCCCAGGGTGCGCAGGAACGTGGCCAGGCCCGAGCCATCGGCGATCTGGTGCGGCGGCAGGTCCGACAGCAGGATGCTCAGGGTCGGCATGAAGAACAGCGCCACGCCGATGCCCATGAACAGCTGCACCAGGGCGATATGGGTGAAGTCCACTTCGTTGGTAAAACCAGCGCGCATGTAGCAACTGGTGCCGATGGCCAGGAAGGCGATGCCGGCCAGCAGGCGCAGGTCGAAGCGGTGCGCGTACTTACCCACGAACGGCGACATGAGCACCGGCAGCAAGCCGATCGGCGCCACCGCAAGGCCGGCCCAGGTGGCGGTATAGCCCATCTGCGTCTGCAGCCACTGCGGCAGGATCAGGTTGATGCCGAAAAAGGCCGAGTAGCCGCCCACCAGCACGATGGTGCCGATGCGGAAGTTGCGGTGCACGAACAGCCGCAGGTTGACCACCGGGTGACGGTCGGTGAGTTCCCAGATGATGAAGATCGCCAGGAACACCACCGATATCAGCGTGCCGATGACGATGAACGAGGACTCGAACCAGTCCAGGTCATTGCCCTTGTCGAGCACCACCTGCAACGCGCCGACCCCGACGATCAGGGTCAGCAGGCCGATGTAGTCCATCGGCTGGCGGCTGGTGACCACCGGCCGCGCGCGCATCTGCTGGCGCACCACCGCGGCGGCGAACAGGCCGATCGGGATATTGATGAAGAAGATCCAGGGCCAGCTGTAGCTGTCGGTGATCCAGCCGCCGAGTATCGGCCCGGCTATCGGCGCCACCACCGTGACCATCGCCAACAGCGCCAGGGCCATGCCGCGCTTGGCCGGCGGGTACACGGCAATCAGCAAGGTCTGGGTCATCGGGTACAAGGGCCCGGCGACCACGCCCTGCAACACGCGAAACCCGACCAACTCGGGCATCGACTGGGCGACGCCGCAGAGGAACGACGCCAGCACGAACAGCAAGGTGGCCCAGATGAACAGCTTGACCTCACCGAAGCGCCGGCTCAGCCAGCCGGTGAGCGGCAAGGCAATGGCGTTGCTCACCGCGAACGAGGTGATCACCCAGGTGCCCTGCTCGTAACTCACGCCGAGGTTGCCAGAGATGGTCGGCAGCGCCACGTTGGCGATGGTGGTGTCGAGCACCTGCATGAAGGTCGCCAGCGACAGGCCGATGGTAGTCAGCAGCAGGCTCGGCGGGGTGAACTGCGCGGGGGCTGCCTGGCTCATCGCTGCGCTGTCTTGCCGCTGGCGCTGTTGTCGTGGATCAACCGGGCGATCAGGTTGTCGGCCTCGACCAACTGGCGGTCATACACCTGGGTGCTGTAGCTGGCCTGCTGCGGTGGCTGCTGGGCCAGGGCCGGGCCGCTCTGGTCGTGCAGGTCGACGTCCACGACAGTGGACAAGCCGATGCGCAGCGGATGGTCTTTCAACTGCTCGGGGTTCAGGTGGATACGTACCGGCACCCGCTGGACGATCTTGATCCAGTTGCCGGTGGCGTTCTGCGCTGGCAGCAGGGCGAAGGCGCTGCCGGTACCGGCGCCCAGGCTGTCGACGGTGCCGCTGTACTTCACGTCGCTGCCGTACAGGTCGGCAGTGATCTGCACCGGCTGACCGATGCGCATGTCGCGCAGTTGGGTTTCCTTGAAGTTGGCATCGATCCACACCTCGTCCAGCGGGATCACCGCCATGGTCGCAGTGCCCGGCTGCAGGCGCTGGCCCAGCTGCACGGTGCGCTTGGCAACATGGCCGGTGACCGGCGCCACCAGGGTGGTGCGGGCGTGGTCGAGGTAGGCCTGGCGCAGGTCGGCGGCGGCGGCCATGACTTCGGGGTGCGACGAGACCACGGTGTCGTCGACCAACGCCGTGCTGGTGTTGAGCTGCTGACGCGCGCTGTTGACGGCAGCCTGGGCCACGGTCAGGTCGTCACGGGCATGGGCGATCTCTTCCTGGGCGATGGCGCCGCTGTCGGCCAGTACCTTGCGTCGGTTGTAGTTTTGCTGAGCCTTCTGCAGTTCGGCCTGACGGGTTTCCACCTGCGCCTTGAGCGCGTCGACGTTGCTGTACAGCCCGCGCACCTGGCGCACGCTGCGCGCCAGTTTGGCCTCGGCGGACTGCAGGGCCACTTCGCTGTCGGCCGGGTCGAACTGCAGCAGTACTTGCCCTGCGTGCACCAGGTCGCCGTCATCGGCGCCGATGCTGGTGACGGTGCCGGTAACCAGGGGGGTGATTTCAACGACGTTGCCGCTTACATAGGCGTCGTCGGTGCTTTCCTGCCAGCGCCCGACCAGGCTGTACCAGGCCCAGGTGGCGGCCCCGGCGAGGATCAGAAGCAGCAGCAGGCCGAGCAGCCAGGCCTTGCGTTTACGCGTGTTGTCGGGCGCGGCAGCTGGGGTGGAGGTGTCAGCGGGAGTGGCCATGACAATACCTTGGAGAATGCGTGACAGGGATCAACGATCGCCGAAGCGGCGGATCGTCAGGGGGTCGCCGGCGCTGAGCAGGACTTTGGCGAGCAGGCTTTCGAGGGTTTTCAGCTCCTCGGGCTGCAGCACGCCGACCAGTTCGTTCATCGCCGCCGCGCCGACCTGGGGCAGGCGGTCGGCCAGGCGTTGGCCGTCGGCGCTGAGTGCCAGGCGCACCTGGCGGCGGTCTTCGGGGCAGCGGTTGCGCAGGATCAGGCCTTTCTGCTCGAGGCGGTCGAGCATGCGGGTCATTGAGCCGCTGTCCAGGCCCAGGTAGCGGCACAGTTCGGCCGGGGTGTCGACCTGGTACTGGGTGACGATGATCAGCACCTTGAATTGTGCGGCGGTGACGCCGTGGGCTTCGAGGTGCCAGTCGAGGATGCGGTCTTTGAGGATCGCGGCGCGACCGAGCAGCATGCCGATGGCGCAGGTCTGGAAATTTTCCGGGGTGAAATGGGACATCGGGGGTTGCTCGGGTAATTGTGTGTAAATATTACTGCCTAGGCAGGGAATGTCAAAGCATTGATTAGGGTGCTAAGTACAATTTCATTTTGGGGGTCGAGGTCGAGGTCGAGGTCGAGGTCGAGGTCGAGGCTTAGGGTGTTGGTTTTTGTAGATGTATGCGCATTCAGCGGCGATGTCGACTTTTAGTCACCTTTCCGCCCTTACGGCGGCCTACTTTGGTCTTGGCCAAAGTAGGCAAAGCCGCCTGCTCCCATCATACGGCCCCTACGCTGCGCTCCGGGGTCCCCTCGCTCCGGTGCCTTCCGGGCCCGCGCGGCCTACGACTTGCTGCGCAAGTCTACATCTCGCGCCTTCGGCTTACGCCGAAGGGTGCTGCGCACCAGGGCCCTCCAGTCACCTCCACTCGGCCTCCTGAAGTCGC
>NZ_JBMOWQ010000276.1:0-9060 GCF_049310485.1 Pseudomonas sp. GZD-209 | reverse complement strand
GGGGGCGGGCTTGCCCCGCGATGGCTTGTTCAGTTGCGCTCGCGCACCCAGAACAACGTAGCCCCGGCCACCGCCGCCGGCATCATCACCACGTTGACCCCAGGGATCATCAGCGCCAGGTAGGTGATGCCGCCAAAGCCCAGCGACTGCCAGCGCTTCTGGCGCAGCCAGGCCAGCATGTCCTGCCAGCTCATCTTGTTGTTGTCCGCCGGGTAGTCGATGTACTGGATGGCCATCATCCACACGCCGAATACCAGCCACAGCGGCGCGGCGATCACGTTGACCACCGGGATGAACGACAGGATGAACAGGCCGATGGCGCGCGGCAGGAAGTAACCGAGCTTGCGCATTTCACGGCCGAAGGTGCGTGGCACCATCGCGATCAGCTCGCCCCAACTGAACGCCGGGAAGTTGTCCTGGCCGCGCACCACCACTTCGACTTTCTCGGCGAGGAAGCCATTGAACGGCGCGGCGATGACGTTGGCCAGCATGGTGAAGGTGAAGAACACCATCAACAGCACCAGGGCCACGAACAGCGGCCAGAGAATGTAGGAAAGAAAGCTCAGCCAGTCGGGCAGGCTGGGCATCAGCGCATCGACCCACAGGCTGAACTCGTGGCCGGCGAACCAGATCAGCCCGCCGAACAGCAGCAGGTTGACCGCCAGGGGCAGCAGCACGAACAGCCGCAGGCTCGGGCTGAGGATCAGTTTCAGGCCTTCGCGCAAGTATTGCGGGCCAGAAAGGACGGGGGCTTGCATCGGAACGCTCCGCAGAAGGAAAACGCGCTGACCTTACCGAGTTTGCCGTTTCGACGAAAGGCGCCAGCTGCCTGCGAAACGGTCTGTAACAAAGCGTATGGACAATCCCTATCGGTTTTCCCGTTGGATAGAGACTCTCTATAAGGTGGATTGTCGAAGGATATTTCCTTAATCTCTGCGGCCTCGCTACAGTGCGCTCAACTTTTCGTTTTAGGACCGACGCGTTGTAGCACTTCCCCAAGTGCTGCGTGGGTCCCTTTTAATTCCAGCTGGCACAGCCGGCATCCCGATGCCGGCCCGCTGCGGCCCGCTCGACAGGAGTTCGACATGTCTGAAGTACGTCATTCGCGCGTCATCATTCTGGGTTCCGGCCCTGCCGGTTACAGCGCCGCGGTGTATGCCGCCCGCGCCAACCTCAAGCCGCTGCTGATCACCGGCATGCAGGCCGGCGGCCAGCTGACCACCACCACCGAAGTCGACAACTGGCCGGGCGACCCCCACGGCCTGACCGGCCCGGCCCTGATGCAGCGCATGCAGGAACACGCCGAGCGCTTCGAGACCGAGATCGTCTTCGACCACATCAATGCCGTCGACCTGGCCAACAAGCCGTTCACCCTGCGTGGCGACAGCGGCACCTACACCTGCGACGCACTGATCGTCGCCACCGGTGCCAGCGCCCGCTACCTGGGCCTGCCGTCGGAAGAAACCTTCATGGGCAAAGGTGTTTCGGCCTGCGCTACCTGCGACGGTTTCTTCTACCGCAACAAGCCGGTTGCCGTGGTCGGTGGTGGCAACACTGCCGTGGAAGAGGCGCTGTACCTGGCCAACATCGCCAGCAAGGTCACCCTGGTGCACCGCCGCGATACTTTCCGCGCCGAGAAGATCCTGATCGACAAGCTGCACGCCCGCGTGGCCGAAGGCAAGATCGAGCTCAAGCTCAACGCCACCCTGGACGAAGTGCTGGGCGACAACATGGGCGTGACCGGTGCGCGCCTGAAGAACAACGACGGCAGCTTTGACGAGATCAAGGTCGACGGCGTGTTCATCGCCATTGGTCACACCCCGAACACCTCGCTGTTCGAAGGCCAGCTGACCCTGAAGGACGGCTACCTGGTGGTACACGGCGGCCGTGAAGGCAACGCCACCGCCACCAACGTCGAAGGCGTGTTCGCCGCTGGCGACGTGGCCGACCACGTCTACCGCCAGGCCATCACCTCGGCCGGCGCCGGTTGCATGGCCGCACTGGACGTAGAGCGTTACCTGGACGGCCTGGCCAACGCCTAGTCCTGATCAAACCATCGCGGGGCAAGTCGCATCGGCGCACCGCCGCTCCCACGCTACGTGGGAGCGGGCTTGCCCCGCGATGAAAAAAAACCGGCCTCCAAGGGCCGGTTTTTTTGTGCCTGTGGAAAACCTTACAGGCTCAGGCGCATCGACAGATCCACCGCCTTCACATCCTTGGTCATGGCACCAATGGAGATGTAGTCCACACCGGTCTCGGCGATCACCCGCAGGGTGGCCTCGTTGACCCCACCGCTGGCCTCGAGCTTGGCCTTGCCGGCGTTGATGCGCACCGCCTCGCGCATTTCATCCAGGGTCAGTTCGTCGAGCATGACGATATCGGCCCCGGCCGCCAGTGCCTGGCGCAGCTCGTCCAGGCTTTCCACTTCGATTTCCACCGGCTTGCCCGGGGCGATGCGGTGCGCCGCCGCCACGGCCTGGGCCACGCCACCACTGGCAGCGATATGGTTTTCCTTGATCAGGAAGGCGTCGTACAGGCCGATGCGGTGGTTGTCGCAGCCACCGCAGGTGACCGCGTACTTCTGCGCCAGGCGCAGGCCCGGCAGGGTCTTGCGGGTGTCGAGCAGGCGCACCTGGGTGCCCTCGACCAGGTCGGCGAGCAAGCGTGCGCGGGTGGCCACGCCCGAGAGCATCTGCAAGAAGTTCAGCGCCGAGCGCTCACCGCTGAGCAGCGAGCGTGCCGGGCCTTCGAGGTGGAACAGCACCTGGTTGGCGCTGGCCCGCTCGCCGTCCGCCACCTGCCAGTGCACTGCCACCCGCGGGTCGAGCTGGCGGAACACCGCATCCACCCAGGCCGTGCCGGCAACCACGCAATCTTCGCGGGTGATGATGGTCGCCTTGGCCAGGCGCTCGGCCGGGATCAGCTGGGCGGTGATGTCGCCGCTGCCGATGTCTTCGAGCAGCGCGCGGCGCACGTTGGCTTCGATTTCGGCGGTCAGGTCGGCGAGGCGTAGGTTCGGCATGGTCGGCTCCACAAGCTAGATGGCGGCGATTATAGGGCAGGGGGGCGGTGTGTACAGCAGCGCGGACGATGACCGTTGGTCGGGCTCTGTGAGTGATTGCTGTAAAGCACGGTCTGTTGAGTCGTGCGAAAGCGACGCTGGCAGCTGTAATGATTTTCACAGATAATGGCGCCTTGTATTTGGCGTCATAGCTTTGACGATTTTTGCGCAGTCGATTACGCAACATCCATCAAGGAGTCCGGGATGCATGAAGAAGGCAAGGTGGTGCCCTTGGCGGCAGCCACCGACCGAGGTGCGCAAACGCCCTCACCCTGCCTTCCGTTGTTGCTCCTGCAAGTGCGCGACAAGGCTGCCCTTCAGCTACGCCAAGGCCTTCAGGCATTGTTCGACAACGCCGACGACACCCTGTTCGAGATGGCCGACAAAGCCCGCGACCGTCTTGATCAGAATCTGCACTTCGAGGCCATGCGTGACTTGCGCCTCAAGCGCAAGAGCATTGAGCGCGGCTTCCTCGACACCTTCTACCAAGCCTTCGCCCTGATCGGTCAGGCCGATGCCATGCCAGCGCCGGCGCATTCCGCCGGGGTGCAGGCGATGGTCGACCGTGTGCTGTCGCGCGACGGTTTCGACTTGCGGCAACTGAACCTGCGCTGCGCCGCCCTGCTCGAGCAGGGCCTGGACCCGGCCTGCAACCCGCTGGGGCCTGGCAGCCTGTGTGGCTACTTCCTCACGGCCGGGCGCAACCTGGGTGTGGGGCCTGAGGTCAAGCAGGTCCTGCTCAAACTGTTCGAGCGCTATGTATTACGCGACCTCGACCTGCTCTATGGCGAGGCCAACCAATTGCTCGTCGCCGCAGGCGTGCTGCCTGACCTGGCGCCCGCGCCACGCCGTCGCGCCGACGATCGGCGCAATATTCCCCGCAGGGTGGCGGCCAGCCCCACGCAGGAGAGGGACGCCGGGGTCGACCTTGCCGGCCAGGCGTTCTTCGCCTCCCTGCAAGCCCTGCTGGCCCCTGTTCGCGGGCGTATCGCGCCGCGCCTGCAGGCGGCCACCGACGCACAGCCGATCAGCACCGGCGATCTGCTGCGCCTTCTGACCCACCTGCAGCATTATGTTCCGGGCCCCGACGAGGCAGACGACTTCGACCTGGGCCTGCAGCTCGAACAGCTGGTGTTGCGGGTCAGCGTGCGCAGCGGCACACGCCGCTATATCGCCACCAGCGACGAAGACCTGATCAACCTGTTCGGCCTGCTGTTCACCTTCATCGACACTGACCACAACCTGCCAGCGAGTGTGCGCGCGCTGGTCGGTCGGCTGCATATCCCGCTGCTCAAGGTTGCCCTGATCGACAAAGGCCTGTTCAGCCGCGCCAGCCACCCGGCACGCCGCCTGCTCAACGAGATCGCCGCCGTGGCCATCGGCTGGGAGGCCGACGGCGAGGGCCTGCACCGGCGCGTTGAGCGCATCGTCCAGCGGCTGCTCAAGGACTTCGCCGAAGACTGCCAGCTGTTCGACGAACTGCTCGACGAGTTTCTCGCCTTCAGCCAGGACGAACGGCGGCGCAACGAACTGCTCGAGCAACGCACCCGCGACGCCGAGGAAGGGCGCGCACGGGCGTTGCAGGCCACCCTGCGGGTACAGCAGGCACTCAACCTGCGCCTGCGCGGCCGGGTGTTGCCGCAGGCGGTGGTGCAGATGCTGGAGCAGGCCTGGAGCCAGGTGCTGCTGCTGGCCTGGCTGAAGCAGGGCGAGGCGTCTGCGGCCTGGCGCGCTGGCCTGGCGACGGTCGACCAGTTGCTGGCCAGCATTGCTCCGCAGCGCGAACCTGCGCAGTTGCTGGAGCAGCTGCCCGGCCTGCTCAAAGCGTTGCGCGAGGGGCTGGCTGGCGTGGCGCTGGACGCAGCGGCCACCCGTGATTTCTTCCAGCACCTGGAGCAGCTGCACCAGCGCGCCTGCGGCGGCCCGTGGGTGCCCGATGATGCGTTGCAGGAGGTGTGCGTACAGGCCGATATCGTCCTGGCCACTGCCGAGCAAACGCCCCATGGCCCTTGCCTGGACATTGATGAACAGGCGCCCGCGCAGCGCCTGGTGGAGCACTTGCGCATCGGCGCCTGGGTCGAGGTGCTGGACGACGAAGAGCCACTGCGCTGCAAGCTGGTGGCCCGCATCGACGGCAGCGACCGGCTGGTGTTCGCCAACCGTACCGGCATGAAGGTGCGCGAATGGAGCCACGCGGGCCTGGCCCAGGCGCTGTGCCTGGGCCAGGTGCGCACGCTCGAGGACGGGCAGTTGTTCGAGCGCGCACTGGAGGCCGTGCTGGCGCGGCTGCGTGCCGAGCAGGGCATTGGCTGAACAATCATTTACATGCAAGCGCTGCACGTGCGCGGCATACTAAACACCTGCCCCCGGCGTCATTCAGGATCTGCCCCATGCAATTGGACCATGCGACCGGCTGGTTCACCGGCGTAAGCCACTGCCCTTCACCGAACTGCAATGCCCGCCCAGACGGCGAGGCCATCTCGCTGCTGGTGATCCACAACATCAGCCTGCCACCGGCCTGCTTCGGCACGGGCAAGGTCCAGCAGTTCTTCCAGAACCGCCTCGACCCGAACGAGCACCCCTATTTCGCCAGCATCAGCCACCTGACCGTGTCGGCGCACCTGTTCGTCGAGCGCGACGGCGCGGTGACCCAGTTCGTCTCGCTGCTCGACCGCGCCTGGCACGCCGGTGTGTCGCGCTTCGAGGACCGTGAAGGCTGCAACGACTTTTCCATCGGTATCGAGCTGGAAGGCACCGACGACCTGCCCTACACCGATGCCCAGTACAGCGCCCTGCGCCAACTCACCCAAGCGATTCGCGCAGCCTGGCCGGTGATCGACCTGCAGCGCATTTGCGGCCATAGCGATATCGCCCCGCAACGCAAGACCGACCCTGGCCCGGCCTTCGACTGGCCGCGCTACCGCGACGCTGTGCAACGCAATGAGGACAAGGCATGAGCTTTCTGGTGTTGGTGCTGGCGCTGTGGTTCGAGAAGTTTTCGTCGCTGCGCCAACGGTTGCAGCGCGACGGTTTCTACCTTGGCGAACTGGTGCGCCTGGAGCGCAGCGGCAAGGTTCACCCCTGGTGGACCTTGGCCATCCTGATCCTCGCCCCGGTGGCGCTGCTGGTCCTGCTGCTGCATGTGCTGGAGCCGGTAGCCTATGGCCTGCTGGCGCTGCCGGTGCATCTGCTGGTGCTGATCTACAGCCTCGGCCGTGGTGACGTCAAAGCCGCCCTTGGGCCGTTCCGCGACGCCTGGCGCCGTGGCGACGACCAGGCCGCATTGCACGTGGCCGAGCGCGACCTGGGGCTGGCCGCCGACGATGCCATGAGCCTGATCAAGCGGGCCCAGGGGCACCTGCTGTGGCAGGCCTACCAGAGTTTCTTCGCGGTGATCTTCTGGTACTTCCTGCTCGGCCCGGCGGCGGCGCTGGCCTACCGGTTGCTGGCGCTGACAGGTGAACACAGCCGCCAGCCGGCGCTCAAGACCCTCGCCGAGCAACTGCGCCATGCGCTGGACTGGCTGCCGGTTCGGGTGCTGGCGGTGAGCTTTGCCCTGGTCGGCAACTTCGTCGCAGTCACCCGGGTGATGCTGCACGAACTGCTCGACTGGCATATCAGCGCCGCCCATCTGGTGGCCAAGGTCGGCCGGGTGGCCGACGACATCCCCGAGGAAGAAGACCGCCAGCGCGGGCTGGAGCGGCTGGACAGCCTGTGGGAGCTGCTGCTGCGCAGCGCGGTGCTGTGGTATGCCTGTTTCGCCCTGTGGACGGTGCTGGTCTGACGCAAGGGTTGAGCGCGGGTCGCTTAACCTTAAGTTACAAACCTTGAATTCATTCTGCGTTATACAAAGTGTTTGGCCCTCGATGGCCAAGTGCTACCCCGCAGAACAACAAGAATTCAAGGAGGTGACCTGTGAAGCGTCTGCTCTATCCGGCCATCGCGCTGATGAATCGGCTGAGCTTCGGCATGAAGTTCAGCCTGATCAGCGTCCTGTTCTTCCTGCCCATGCTGGTCACCAGCTTCTATCTGGTACGTGACGCCTATAACCAGTTCCACGCCACCCGCGTCGAACTGCAGGGCCTGGCCCCGCTGGGCGAGAGCCTGGCGTTGCGTGGCGACCTGGAAACCCTCGGCAACCTGCTGCAGATCAACGCCGTGCTCGGCCAGTCGGGCCAGGCCGGTGATGTGGAAGGCCGTATCGCCAGCTTGCAGGACAAGGTCCAGGCCCGGCTCGAGGCGCTCAAGGGCAGCGACCCGGCCCTCGAAGCCAAGCGCGCCGAGCTGGCCGACGCCTTCACCCGCGCCCGTGGCGAAACCTCGTTGCAGAACAAGGCCGCGCTGTTCGAAAAACTGCTCGCCCAGGCCCAGGTGCTGGGCAAGCTGGTTGCCAGCCAGTCGGGCCTCAACCAGGACAGCCAGGCCTCGGTGCGCCAGCTCGGCGAGCTGATCGGCAGTGCCACGGCGCAGGTCACCCAGGCCCTTGGCGAAGGGCGGGCGATGGGCTCGGTGGCCTTGGGCCGCGGCTTCATGGACTCCGCCGGCAGCGCCCGTTTCGAAGACCTGCTGCAACGCCTGGAGCGCCTCTCTGCCGACTACGCCATTCGCCTTGACGACGCCCTGGCTGCCGACAATCGCGCCAGGGCAGCGTTGGCGGCCAGTGCCCAGGCCAGCCAGGCCACGGTCAAGCAGGCCGCCAGCCTGTTCGAGGACCAGGTGGTTGTGGCCGAGACCCTGGACGCGCCCTGGGCCGGTTTCTACCAGCAGACCAGCGAGCTGATGGCCCAGACCTACCGCCTCAACGACGCAGTGCTGGCTCATTTGCACGGGCAACTGGAAGACCGCCTCGCCCAGCACCGCGTGCGCATGGTCGCCCTGGTCGCCGCGCTGGCCACGGTGTTCGTGCTGATCATCTACCTCTACAGCGGCTTTTACGTGTCCACCCGCGAAACCCTGGGCAAGCTCGGCAGCGCCATGGACAAAGTGGCCGCCGGCGACATGACGGTGAGTTTCCAGGCCAGCAGCCAGGACGAACTGGGCGAGCTGGGCCGTGGCTTCAGCGAGACCGTGCGGCGCATTCGCGGGTTGATCGAACAGGTCGGCCATACGGTGGCCACGGTCGAGGAGCAGGCCGGCCAGGTGTTGTCGGTGTCGGCGCGCAGCAACCAGGCGGTTGGCGGCCAGCGCGAGCAGATCGAGCAGGTGGCCACGGCCATGAACCAGATGACCGCCACCGCGCTGGAAGTGGCGCGCAGCGCGGCGCTGGCGGCCGAGGGCGCACAACGGGTCAACCACGAAAGCGCCTCGGGCCGCGACCTGGTCGAAAGCCAGCAGGGCAGCATCGCCCGCCTGGCGGGGGAGATCGACCAGAGCGTGGTGGCGGTCAACCAGCTGGCCGCCGACAGCCAGGCCATCGGCCGGGTACTGGAGGTGATCCGCAGCATTGCCGAGCAGACCAACCTGCTGGCCCTCAACGCCGCCATCGAAGCCGCCCGGGCCGGCGAGCAGGGCCGTGGCTTTGCGGTGGTGGCCGATGAAGTGCGCACACTGGCCAGGCGCACCCAGGACTCCACCGAGGAGATCGCCCAGATGATCGAGCGCCTGCGCGAGGGGGTCGGTGCGGCGGTGCGGGTGATGGGCAGCAGCCACCAGATGGCCGCCGGCACGGTGGACGAGGCGCGCCAGGTGCAGCAGGCGCTGGGCAACATCCTTGGCGCGGTCAGCGGCATCGTCGAGCAGAACCAGCAGATCGCTGCAGCGGTGGAGCAGCAGACCGCCGTGGCTCACGACATCGACCAGAACATCGTGGCGATCAACCGGGCCGCCCAGGACACTACCGAAGGCGCCTGCCAGACCGAGGATGCCAGCCGGGCGTTGTCGGTGCAGGTGGTGGAGTTGAAGCGACTTATCGGGGCGTTCAGGGTTTAGTGACTGCCTGTACCGGCCTCATCGCCCGCAAGAAAGCGTCCCCAAATCTCTCCCCTGGGGGACGGCTTTTC
>NZ_JBMOWQ010000275.1:0-10950 GCF_049310485.1 Pseudomonas sp. GZD-209 | reverse complement strand
CCTTGACTGTCCTAATCCCCGGCAGGCCGTCCCCAGCGGTTCGTCATTGTGGGAGCCGGCTTGCCGGCGATGAGGCTGGTAGGAGCACCACACAACTACCAGCCAAACAGCTCGCTGGCATTACCGCTACTGGCCTCGGCCAGCACCCCGACTTCAACCCCCATCACCTCGGCCAGCGCCCCGGCGATCTCCGGCAGGTGTTCCGGGCTGTTGCGCACCCCCGGGTACATCACCGGCGCCATGTCCGGTGAGTCGGTCTCCAGCACCACGCTTTCCAGCGGCAGGCGCGCCAGGGTCTTGCGCAGCCGCAACGCCTGTGGCCAGGTCGCCGCGCCGCCCAGGCCCAGCTTGAAGCCCAGCTTGAGGTACTCGCGCGCCTCTTCATAACTGCCGGCAAAGGCGTGGATGATCCCCGCCCGCTGCGGTTTGTAGCGTTTGAGCGTGGCGATCACCTGGGCGTGGCTGCGGCGCACGTGCAGCAGGGCCGGCAGTTCGAAGTCGCAGGCCAGTTGCAGCTGGGCTTCGAACAGCGCTTGCTGGCGCTGCGGGTCAAGTTCCGGCAGGTAGTAGTCCAGGCCGAACTCGCCCACCGCGCACAGGCGCGGGTCGCCACGCAGGCGCTCCAGCCAGTCGCGCAGTTGCACCAGGTGCTCGGGGCGATGCTGGTCGAGGTAGACCGGGTGCAGGCCGAGTGCGGCGTACAGGCGCGCGTCACTGCAGGCCAGCTCCCACACGCGCTGGAAGTTGGCCTGGTACACCCCCAGCACCACCATCCGTTCCACCCCGCGCGCCGCCGCGTTGGCCAGCAGCTGCGGGCGGTCGGCGTCGAAGTCGGGGAAGTCGAGGTGGGTGTGGGTGTCGATCAGGCGCATGTCAGGCGCCCGGAATGCGTTGCTTGAAGGTGCGACCGATGGCGTGCACGCCTGGCTCGTAACGCTTCTCTTCGATGGCGGCCAGCGCCAGCTCCAGCGCGGTGGCGGCAATCAGGCCGTGCTGCTGGGCCATGGCGTTGACCGGCAGTGGCAGGAAGTCGAGCAACTGATTGTCACCGAAGGTGCCCAGTTGCAGCTGGCGCGAATCGGCCGGACGCGCCTGCAAGATGTCGAACACCCCTTGCAGCAGCACATAGGAGGTGGTCACCAGGGCGTCCGGCAGGCCGCCGTGTTCGGCGATCAGTTGCTGCATCAGGCGCTGGCCGCACTCGCGGCTGAATGCCTCGCCCTGGTAGCGGCGCACTTCACCGGCATAGGCCTGCATGGCCTCGTCGAAGCCACCGGCGCGGGCCTGGCTCACCGACAGCTCGGGGCGGGCGCCGATCAGCGCGATGCTTTGTGGGCGGGTGTTCAGCAGGCTCTCGGCGAGCTGGCGGCTGGCGTCGCGGTCGTCGCTGATCACCGAGCAGAAGTGCGCCGGGTCCAGGCGACGGTCGATGGCGATCACCGGCAGGCCCTTGTCCTGCAGCTCACGGTAGCTGTCGTCCTCGGGCGGCAGGCAGCTGGCGACGAACAGCGCATCGCAGCGGCGGGCGCGGAACAGTTGCTGCAACTGGTGCTCGCTGCCGGGCTGGTCGTCGCTGCTGGCGATCAGCAACTGGTAGCCACGGGCGCGGGCGCCCTGTTCCAGCTGCTTGGCGATGCGGGCGTAGCTGGGGTTCTCGAGGTCGGGGAGAATGAAGCCCAGGGTGCGGGTGTGCCGGCTGCGCAGGCCGGCGGCCTGCGGGTTGGGGGTGAAGCCATGGGCCTCGACCACCGCGCGCACGCGCTCGACGGTACTGTTGCTGATGCGCTGCTGCTCGGCCTTGCCATTGATGACGTAGCTGGCCGTGGTCACGGACACACCGGCCAGACGGGCGATATCGCTGAGTTTCACCGAATTTTCCTTGTTATTTCCGGGGCTGACTGCTTGCCTGACCGGGTAGTTTCACCCAAGCGCAGGCCCGCGCGCAGACGACCATTGTCGCAATTGTCCGACAGGATGGGGCTTTTTCGTCGGCAGATTATCGAGTAACGTGGCCGCTTGGTCAGATTAAACGTTTCAGCTTGGCTGATTTTTCCTGCTTGCCGCATCCAGCCTGGCCACTTGCGCTGATCAATTGAACGGCTTTTGCCGGAAAAATCCACAACAATACCTCGGTACCCCACCTGGGCGCCGGAAAGGAGAAGGTCATGCTCGAGCTTGCCGTGGAGCAGATTGCCATGGGCCAGAAGGCTGCCGACAAAAGCGAGGCGTTGGCCTTGCTGGCCGCGCGGCTGGTGGCCGACGGGCTGGTTGCCGAAGGCTATGTCGACGGCTTGCGCGCCCGCGAGGCGCAGGGCTCGACCTTCCTCGGCCAGGGCATCGCCATCCCCCATGGCACACCGCAGACCCGCGAGCTGGTGTTCGCCACCGGCGTGCGCCTGCTGCAGTTCCCCGAAGGGGTGGACTGGGGCGACGGGCAGATTGTGTACCTGGCCATCGGCATTGCCGCCCGTTCCGACGAACACCTGCGCCTGCTGCAACTGCTCACCCGCGCCCTCGGCGAGACCGACCTGGCCGAGGCCTTGCGCCGCGCCGGCAGTGCCGAGGCCTTGCTCAAGCTGCTGCAAGGCGCCCCCCAGGAATTGGCACTGGATGCGCAATTGGTCGGCCTCAACCTGGCCGCCGAAGACTTCGACGAACTGGCCTGGCGCGGTGCACGCCTGTTGCAGCGCGCCGGCTGTGTCGACAGCGGTTTCGCCGCCGTATTGCAACAGGCCGAACCGCTGCCCCTGGGCGAAGGCCTGTGGTGGCTGCACAGCGAGCGCCAGGTGCGCCAGCCGGGCCTGGCCTTCGTCACCCCGCAAACACCCCTGCGTTACCGCGATCAGCCACTCAATGGCCTGTTCTGCCTGGCTAGCCTCGGTGCCGCGCACCAGGCCTTGCTCGAACGCCTGTGCGAAGTGCTGATCGAAGGCCGCGGGCAGATGCTCTACCAGGCCACCAGCAGCCGCGCAGTACTCGAAGTGCTCGGCGGCGAAGCGCCTGCCGACTGGCCCAGCGCCCGGGTGGCGCTGGCTAACCCCCATGGCTTGCATGCCCGCCCGGCCAAGGCGCTGGCGCAACTGGCCAAGGGCTTCGACGGTGAGATCCGCGTGCGTGTGCTCGACAGCGCCCAGCCTGCGGTTTCGGTCAAGAGCCTGAGCAAGCTGCTCAGCCTGGGCGCCCGGCGTGGTCAGGTGCTGGAGCTGATCGCCGAACCGGGCATCGCCAATGACGCGCTGCCGGTGTTGCTGGCCGCCATCGAGCAAGGCCTTGGTGAGGAGGTGGAGCCACTGCCGGCCGTTACCCAGCCTGTCGCCGAGGCATCCGCGCAGGTGCTTGAGGCACCGCTGCCCGGCAGCACTGTCCAGGGCGTCGCGGCAGCCCCCGGGATTGCCAGCGGCCCGGCCTTTGTGCGGGTCGAGCGCGACATCGACTACCCCCTGCGCGGCGAGTCCCCTGCACAGGAACGCCTGAAATTGCGCAGCGCCGTGGCGGCGGTACACGCCGAGTTGCAGGCCCTGGTGCAGCGCAGTGACAAGGCCATCGGCGAAATCTTCGTCACCCATCAAGAGATGCTCAGCGACCCGGCCCTGATGGACGAGGTCGAGCTGCGCCTGGCCCAGGGCGAAAGCGCCGCCGCCGCCTGGATGGCCGTGATCGACGCCGCCGCGCGCCAGCAGGAGGCCCTGCACGACACCCTGCTGGCCGAGCGCGCCGCCGACCTGCGCGACATCGGCCGGCGGGTGCTGGCGCAGCTGTGTGGCGTGCAGCAGGCCGCCGAACCCACCCAACCCTACGTGCTGGTGATGGCCGAAGTGGGCCCCTCGGACGTGGCGCGCCTTGATCCGGAACGGGTCGCCGGCATCGTCACCGCCCAGGGCGGCGCCACCGCCCACAGCGCCATCGTTGCCCGCGCCCTGGGCATCCCGGCGGTGGTCGGTGCCGGCGCGGCGATCCTGCTGCTCGACAGCGGCACGCCGCTGTTGCTTGACGGCCAGCGCGGGCGTGTCGCCATCGCCCCGCCCGCCGATGAACTGCAACGTGCCCTGGCTGAGCGCGACGCCCGCGAGCGGCGCTTGCAGATCGCCTGGGCCAACCGCCACGAACCGGCAGTGACCCGCGACGGCCACCGCCTCGAAGTGTGCGCCAACATCGGCGAAAGCAGCGGCATCGACAAGGTGGTGGAGCAGGGCGCCGAAGGCGTCGGCCTGCTGCGCACCGAGCTGATCTTCATGGCCCACCCGCAGGCCCCCGACGTGGCCACCCAGGAAGCCGAATACCGCCGCGTGCTCGACGGCCTGGCCGGGCGGCCACTGGTGGTGCGCACCCTCGACGTGGGCGGCGACAAGCCCTTGCCCTACTGGCCGATTGCGGCAGAAGACAACCCCTTCCTCGGCGTGCGCGGCGTACGCCTGACCCTGCAGCGCCCACAGGTGATGGAAGAGCAGCTGCGTGCCCTGCTGCGCGCGGCCGACAATCGCCCCCTGCGGATCATGTTCCCCATGGTCGGGCAGGTGCACGAATGGCGCGCCGCCAAGGCCATGGTCGAGCGCTTGCGCCTGGAGATCCCGGTGAGCGATCTGCAGGTCGGGATCATGGTCGAGGTGCCGTCCGCCGCGTTGCTGGCGCCGCAGCTGGCGCGCGAAGTGGACTTCTTCAGCATCGGCACCAACGACCTCACCCAGTACACCCTGGCCATCGACCGCGGCCACCCGAGCCTCTCGGCCCAGGCCGACGGCCTGCACCCGGCAGTGCTCCAGCTGATCGACATGACCGTGCGCGCCGCCCACGCCGAAGGCAAGTGGGTGGGTATCTGCGGTGAACTGGCGGCCGACCCGCAGGCGGTCGCGGTGTTGCTGGGGCTGGAGGTGGATGAGTTGAGTGTCGCCGCCCGCAGCATCCCCGAAGTCAAGGCACTGGTGCGCCAGGCCACCCTATCGACGGCCCGCGCCCTGGCGCGCGAGGCCCTGCAACAAGACAGTGCCGAAGCGGTTCGGGCGCTGGTGGAGCGTTACTGAAATGGCCAAGATCCTCACCCTTACCCTCAACCCGGCGCTGGACATCACCGTCAGCCTCGACCGCCTGCAAGCCGGTGTCGTCAACCGCAGCCAGGCCCAGCACAGCCATGCCGCCGGCAAGGGCCTGAACGTCGCCCAGGTGCTGGCCGACCTGGGCCACAGCGTCACCGTCGGTGGTTTTCTCGGCCAGGACAACCTGCAACCCTTCGAGGCGCTGATTGCCCAGCGCGGCTTTGCCGACTGCTTCGTCCGCGTGCCTGGCGAGACCCGCAGCAACATCAAGCTGGTCGAGGCCGACGGCCGGGTCACCGACATCAATGGCCAGGGCCCGCAGGTCGATGAGGCCGCCAGGAACGACCTGCTGCACCGCCTGGCGCAGGTAGCGCCGGGGCATGATGCGGTGGTGGTGGCCGGCAGCCTGCCACGGGGGATCAGCCCGGGCTGGTTGCGCGAGTTGCTGCAGATGCTCAAGGTGCAGGGCCTGAAAGTGGCCCTCGACAGCAGCGGCGAAGCCTTGCGCGCCGGCCTGCAGGCCTCGCCCTGGCTGGTCAAGCCGAACACTGACGAACTGGGTGAAGTGCTCGGCTTGCCAGTGGACGGCCTGGCACAGCAACGCGCCGCCGCCGGCCAGTTGCTGGCCAGTGGCGTCGAGCATGTGGTGGTGTCCCAGGGCGAGCACGGCGTCACCTGGTTTGCTGCAGGCCTGGCGCTGCATGCCCAGCCACCGCAGGTGCGCATCGCCAGCACCGTGGGCGCCGGTGATTCACTGGTGGCAGGCATGGTCCATGGCCTGCTGCAGGGCGAGGCACCGACAGCTACCTTGCGCCGCGCCACTGCGATCGCCGCCCAGGCGGTCACCCAGGTCGGTTTCGGCATCCACGACCGCGAGCAACTGGCGCGCCTGGAAGCCGCCGTGCACCTGACAGAACAACAAGAGGGCTGCTGATGAACATTGCCATTGTCACCGCCTGCCCCAACGGCCAGGTGTCCAGCGTGCTCAGTGCGCGCCTGCTGGCCGCCGCCGCCCAGCGTCGAGGCTGGAGCACCAGCGTCGAAGTGCAGGAGGCCGAACACCCCGAGCGGCGCCTGTCGCCCGCGCAGATCGCCGAGGCCGACTGGGTGCTGGTGGTCAGCACCGGGCCGGTCGATCTGGCCCGTTTCGCCGGCAAGCGCCTGTACCAGAGCACGCCGGCCCAGGCCCTGGCCGACCGTGAAGGCTTTCTTGACGAAGCCGCCGCCAAGGCCCGGGTGCACGAGCAGCAAAGCGCCCCCAGCGCTAAAGCCAGCACGCCGAAGATTGTTGCGGTAACGGCTTGCCCGACAGGCGTTGCCCATACCTTCATGGCCGCCGAGGCGTTGCAGCAGGCCGCTCAGGCCCTGGGCTACACGCTGACCGTGGAAACCCAGGGCTCGGTAGGCGCCCGCAACCCATTGCCCGCCGAGGCCATCGCCGCCGCCGACGTGGTGCTGCTGGCCGCCGACATCGAAGTACCCACCGCGCGCTTCGCTGGCAAGCGCATCTATCGCTGCGGTACCGGCATCGCCCTCAAGCAGGCCCGCGCCACCCTGGACAAGGCCCTGGCCGAAGGCAAGGTGGAAAGCGCCGGTGATGCCGCCAGCGCCGCGCAAAAAGCCGAGAAGACCGGCGTCTACAAACACCTGCTGACCGGCGTGTCGTTCATGCTGCCGATGGTGGTGGCCGGCGGCTTGCTGATCGCCCTGTCGTTCGTGTTCGGCATCGAGGCCTACAAGGAGCCCGGCACGCTGCCGGCGGCATTGATGCAGATCGGCGGCGACGCGGCGTTCAAACTGATGGTGCCGCTGCTGGCCGGTTACATCGCCTGGTCCATCGCCGACCGCCCGGGCCTGGCGCCGGGGATGATCGGCGGCCTGCTGGCCGGCACCCTCGGCGCAGGCTTCATCGGCGGCATCGTCGCCGGCTTTCTTGCCGGTTACAGCGCCAAGGCCATCGCCCGCTGGGTGAACCTGCCCAGCAGCCTAGAAGCGCTCAAGCCGATCCTGATCATCCCGCTGCTGGCCAGCCTGTTCACCGGGCTGGTGATGATCTATGTGGTCGGCCAGCCGGTGGCGGCCATGCTCGCAGGGCTCACGCACTTCCTCGACAGCATGGGCACCACCAACGCCATCCTGCTCGGGCTGCTGCTCGGCGGCATGATGTGCGTCGACCTGGGTGGCCCGATCAACAAGGCCGCCTATGCGTTTTCGGTGGGCTTGCTGGCGTCGTCCAGCTACGCGCCGATGGCGGCGACCATGGCGGCCGGTATGGTGCCGCCGATCGGCCTGGGCATCGCCACCTTCCTCGCCCGGCGCAAGTTCGCCCAGAGCGAGCGCGAGGCCGGCAAGGCGGCGCTGGCGCTGGGGCTGTGCTTCATCTCTGAAGGCGCCATCCCGTTCGCCGCCAAGGACCCGCTGCGGGTGATCCCGGCGAGCATTGCCGGCGGCGCCTTGACCGGCGCGCTGTCGATGTACTTCGGCTGCAAGCTGATGGCCCCGCACGGCGGGCTGTTCGTGCTGCTGATCCCCAATGCGATCAATCACGCGTTGCTGTACCTGCTGGCGATCCTGGCAGGGAGCCTGGTGACGGCGGTGGTGTATGCCGTGATCAAGAAGGGCGAGCAGGTAGAGATGGTGGTGGCGCCGGCCAAGGGCTAGCGCCCATCGCGGGGCAAGTCGCATCGGCGCACCGCCGCTCCCACGCTGTAGTCGGCGTGGGAGCGGGCTTGCCCCGCGATAGGGCCGGTATGACCAACCGCTATCCCCGCGTCTTGCCGCGCAGCGGCTTGAGCAGATCCCCCAGCCCGTTGTGGTCGATCTCATGCATCAATGCCAGCAACGCACCCAGCTCGCCATGGGGGAAACCCTTGCGCGCAAACCATGCCAGGTAATCACCCGGCAGGTCGGCGATGATCCGCCCCTGGTACTTGCCAAAAGGCATGGTGCGGGTGACCAGCAGTTGCAGGGATTCAGGTTTCATTGGCGCGGCAGCCTGTGGCGGGTGAAGCGCGGACGATACTGCAATCTGCACGACGACCCAAGCGGCGATCATGCAGAACGCACCAGCGCGATGGTTTCGCCATAACTGCAAGCTATTGATATTTATAGATTATTTCTAAATGAGAAGCCTGGCATGAAGCCTGCTCCGGTAAAGGTGACTATCACCTGCCAAGGAGTTGTTGCCATGAGTAACCCCAACAAAGACGTCATCGATGTGCTCAACGACCTGATCGAGTACAGCAAGGACGGCGAGAAGGGCTTCAAGACCTCCGCCGAGGATGTGAAGAACCCACAACTCAAGGCGTTCTTCGTCCAGCGTGCCGGCGAGTGCGCCAATGCCGCGGCCCAGCTGCAAAGCGAAGTCCGTCGCCTGGGTGGCGACCCGGAAACCAGCACCAGCATCAGCGGCGACCTGCACCGTGGCTGGGTCAACCTCAAGTCGATGGTCACCGGCAAGGATGAAGCGGCGGTGCTCAATGAAGTGGAGCGCGGTGAGGACCATGCGCTCAAGGCCTACAAGGATGGCCGTGAGAAGCTGGTGAAACTGGGCCGCACCGCCAGTGACCAGACTTACATGCTGGTGGAAAACCAGTTGCAGGGTGTACAGCGCAACCACGACCAGGTGAAGGCGCTGCGCAACGCAGCCCGCGCCGCCTCTTAAACCTGAGGGCCCTCTACCCGGTTACGGCCATTCGCCTTGGCCCGGTACAGCGCTTCGTCCGCGTCACCCAGCAGCCGGGTCAGGTCGTGCTGGGTGCCGGGGATGTGCAGGCCGATGCCGACGCTCACCGTCACCGAGCGTTCGTCCGCGCCGAACGGCGGCATCGACTCGACGCTGGCGCGAATGCGCTCGGCCAGCAGCAGCGCGCCGGCCAGCTCGGTTTCCGGCAGCACCACCTGGAACTCTTCCCCGCCATAACGCGCCGCCAGGTCCGCCGGGCGCCGAATGCACTGCTCGATGGTCTTGGCCACCTCGCGCAGCACATGGTCGCCACCGGCATGGCCGTGGCGCTGGTTGAACGCCTTGAAGTGATCCACATCCACCATCAGCACCGCCAGTGGCTTGCGGTTGCGCTGGGCGCGTGCCCATTCCAGGCGCAGCACCTGGTCGAGCCGGCGGCGGTTGGCCAGCCCCGTGAGGCTGTCGGTGGCGGCCAGGGTCGCCAGGCCCTGCTCGGCATCGTGACGCCGGCGCAATTCACGGCCCAGCAACAACGTCAGCCAGAGGATGCCGATGCACAGCACGCCGGTGGCCACACTGACCACGATCGCCGTGCGCCGCCAGGACTGGAACACCTCGTCGGTGGAGTGCACCACCAGCACGATCAACGGCAGGTCGGCGACCTGGGCGAAGGTGTACATGCGCTGGGTGTCCCGCAGGCTGGACCTGGCCGTGAAGCTGCCGCTGCGCTCGCCGAGGATGCGCTTGAAGTTGGGCCGTTCGCTGAAGCTGGTGCCGATCAGCGGGTCCTCTGGCCGGGAAGGCTGGCGGGCCAGCAGCTGGCCGTCGGTGTTGAGCAGGTTGATGCTGCTGTCGTCGCCGATGTCCAGGCGCTCGAACAGCCGGCTGAAATACGACAGGCGCAGGGCCCCGGCGGCCAGGCCGACGAATTCACCGTGGCTGCCGGAGATTCGCCGGCTGAAGCTGATGCACCAGTCCAGCTCGCCCAGCCGGGCCTTGAACGGTGGGCTGATCAGCAGGCCCAGGCCGGGGTGGTCGCGGTGGCGCTGGAAGGGGATGGTGTCGGCGAAGTTGGCCTGGCGGGGCACCACGCTGGTGGAGTCACCGACCACATCGCCCTTGGCGTCGAGCCAGAGAATGTCGCCGCGCACCGGTGCCGATATCGCCTGGCTGAACAGGATCTGCTGGCGCAGGCTGGGCTGGACGCTGAGCAATTCCGGGTGTTTCACCGCCCAGATCAGGCCTTTGAGGGATTGGTCGTAGAGTTCGACGTTGCGCAGTATGTCGCTTTCGATCAGCTGCACGATGTTGCCCGAGGAGCGGATGGCCGACTGCTCGACGCTGTCGCGCTCGCGCGCCAGCAGGTAGCTGACGATGCCCACTATGGCGAGCACGGCGAGGCAACTGCCCAGGTTGAGGATCAGTTCGGGGTGTGACTTGTACAGGGCGGAACGCGGTGATCGGGTTACTGACGTCATGCTCGCTACTGCATAAGCCCCTTGATCCATGGGGGATGGGCCATTACGCGGCGGCGGTATTCTAAGGAACGGTGGATTGTCGGACAAGAATTATGGTGATTCGTCCGACGAAATCGTGGGGGCGAGGAGTCTGGTGGCGGTCTTGGGGGCGCTTGAGGGGTATCGGGTGGCTGGTTGTTGATGGCGTCAGGGGGGGCAGGGGCCTGGCTGTTGGCTGGGTCAGGGCATGCAGGTGCCTGGCTGTTGATTGCATGAGGGCATACAGGTGCCTGCCACAACCCTTGCAGCGCCTATGAGATCGAGCGCCGCCCGCGCGGCGCATCGCGGGGCAAGCCCGCTCCCACATTTGTTTCGGGCCAGTCTTTCCTGTGCCATCACCTGGTCCGCCTTGTTGGTACGACGCGGTTTCGGCGTGGTCGCTGATGCTGCTCCACATGACTCAAGGCATGCACCAAGGCGGGCAGCGGTACTTTCACAGGACTCATTGGCCCGAAACAAATGTGGGAGCGGGCTTGTCCCGCGATGCGCCGCGCGGGCGGCGCTCGATCTGATAGGGGGACTGTCAGTTTTTTTGTGTTCGGGCCGGTAATGGCCTGCCGCTAGGCAGGCCATGATTTTCACCAGGTCGGGCTGATGAACCGATCTCCGTACAGAATCGCAAACTGATTCATTGCACTTTTCCAATCATGCGCCGCCGAGCCCCAATTCGCCGTGATGTTTCGCAGCCCCAGCCAGATCAGTTTGGTGGCTGCGTCAT
>NZ_JBMOWQ010000274.1:0-8344 GCF_049310485.1 Pseudomonas sp. GZD-209 | reverse complement strand
GAAGTGACGGTCTACGAGAAAGCCCTGGACCTGACCAAGGATGGCAATGACCTGGCCGGTGGCAACGTAGTGGGGAGCGACCCGCATTCCAGCGCCGAAACAGCATCCGGTTCGCTGACCGATGCGGTCACCGGCGGTGTCGGTGCATTGACCTTCACCCTGGTCGGCAATGCAGCTGGCCAATACGGCCAGATCCTGCTGAACGCCGATGGCAGCTACACCTACACCCTGACCTCAGCGCCGAACTCGCCGAACCATGCCAACGACGGCCCTAACGTGATCACCGACAGCTTCACCTACCAGGTGAAGGATTCGCTGGGTAACACCACCACCAGCACCATCGTGATCAGCATCGTCGACGACGTGCCCAAGGCCCATTGCGATTTCGCCCATGTCAGCGAGGGCGACAGCATCAGCGGCAATGTGCTGGCCAACGATGTGATCGGCGCCGATGTCCGTGGCGACGGCCAGTACGTGGTGGGTGTGCGCGCCGGCAACGACACCTCCACCTCGGCCAGCGGCCATGTGGGCGACCCTATCAACGGGCTGTACGGTTACCTGACCCTGGATGCCCAGGGCAATGCCACCTACCACGCCAACCCCAACCAGGACTTGCCGCCATGGGCGACGGACACCTTCGTCTACACCATCCGTGATGCCGACGGCGACGAGAGCACTACGACCATTTCGGTCAAGGTGCTGGACAGCAAACTGGTCGCCGGCACCGACAGTGAAGTGACGGTCTACGAGAAAGCCCTGGACCTGACCAAGGATGGCAATGACCTGGCCGGTGGCAACGTAGTGGGGAGCGACCCGCATTCCAGCGCCGAAACAGCATCCGGTTCGCTGACCGATGCGGTCACCGGCGGTGTCGGTGCATTGACCTTCACCCTGGTCGGCAATGCAGCTGGCCAATACGGCCAGATCCTGCTGAACGCCGATGGCAGCTACACCTACACCCTGACCTCAGCGCCGAACTCGCCGAACCATGCCAACGACGGCCCTAACGTGATCACCGACAGCTTCACCTACCAGGTGAAGGATTCGCTGGGTAACACCACCACCAGCACCATCGTGATCAGCATCGTCGACGATGTGCCCAAGGCCCATTGCGATTTCGCCCATGTCAGCGAGGGCGACAGCATCAGCGGCAATGTGCTGGCCAACGATGTGTTCGGCGCCGATGTACGCGGCGACGGCCAGTACGTGGTGGGTGTGCGCGCCGGCAACGACACCTCCACCTCGGCCAGTGGCCATGTGGGCGATCCTATCAACGGGCTGTACGGTTACCTGACCCTGGATGCCCAGGGCAATGCCACCTACCACGCCAACCCCAACCAGGACTTGCCGCCGTGGGCGACGGACACCTTCGTCTACACCATCCGTGATGCCGACGGCGACGAGAGCACCACGACCATCTCGGTCAAGGTGCTGGACAGCAAGCTGACGGCGTCCGAGGACAACGACGTCACTGTGTATGAAAAAGCTCTGGACCTGCACAAGGACGGCAATGACCTCGCGGCCGGCAGCGTCGTGGGCAGCGACCCAGGGTCGACCGGCGAGACGGCGTCCGGCAGCCTGGTCGGGTCGGTCACCGGCGGCTCCGGCGCCTTGACCTACAGCCTGGAGGGCAATGCGGCAGGGCAGTACGGGCAGCTTCTGCTCAAGGCTGACGGTTCCTACACCTACACCCTGACCTCTGCACCGAAAAACCCGGGCGGCGCCAACGATGGTGCCAACACGGTGGTGGAACACTTCACTTACAAGGCCACCGACGCACAGGGCAACAGTGTCACCAACACCATTGCCATCAACATCGTCGACGACGTGCCCAAGGCCGAGTGCGCAGTGCGCAGCATCACCCCCGGCCAGGTGGACTCCAATATCCTGCTGGTGATCGATGTCTCCGGCAGCATGGCCTGGGACTCCGGCGTGAATGGCCTGAGCCGGCTGGACCTGGCCAAGCAGGCGATCAACACGCTGTTGGACAAGTACGACGCGATGGGAGACATCAAGGTGCAGATTGTCACCTTCTCCAGCGGCGCCACCCAGCAAGCGCAGACGTGGGTATCGATCGGCGAGGCCAAGCACCTGATCGCCGGGCTCCACGCCGACGGCGCGACCTACTACGACTCGGCAGCCACCAAGGCCCAGCAGGCGTTCGCCGCCAGCGGCAAGCTCGACGGTGCACAGAATGTCAGTTACTTCTTCTCCGACGGTGAGCCGAGCTCGGGCCACGGCATGACCTCCACGCGTGAAACCACATGGGAGACATTCCTCGACCAGAATGGCGTCAAGTCCTACGCCATCGGTATGGGCAATGGCGTCAACGAGGGCAATCTCGACCCGCTGGCCTACGATGGCAGCAGCCATGTCGATACCCAGTCGGTGGTGGTTACCGACCTCAACCAGCTCGGCGCGGTGCTCTCGGGCATGGTGCAGGGCGCACCGATCACCGGCAGCCTGATGAGTGGCGGCGACTTCGGTGCCGATGGTGGCTTCATCAAAGCCCTGATGGTGGACGGCACCACCTATGGCTTCGACCCGAAAGCCAACGGCGGGCAGGGCGGTTACACGGTCAGTGGCGGGGTGGACAAGGCGTCGTTCGATACCGTCAGCAACAGCCTCACCATCAAGACCAGCCTGGGCGGCACCCTGCTGGTGAACATGGACAACGGTGAATTCACCTACACACCACCCAAGGACAACGGCGGCCAGGTGGAGAAATTCACCTTCACGGCCAGCGACAACGACGGTGATACCAGCACTGCCACCCTGACGGTGAACATCAACGGCAACCATGCACCGATCGCCGGTGCGGACCACATCATCACCAATATCAGCGGTACCAGCGTCAGCGTGCCGGCCGAAGCGCTGCTGGCCAACGACAGCGATGCGGACCACGATCGGCTGAGCGCGGCGCCGATTACCTTCAACACTGGCTTCGCCGACAAAGGTGCAGGCTTCACCCCGGGCCTCCAGGCGCAGACCGTCTACATGGACGGTACCAAGGACCGTGCCGAGAACCAGTTCCGCACCCTGGCACGCAGCGAGTTCACCAGCCAGTCGGGCAGCATGACCGCGGCACTGGTGGTGGCGGGCTACCTCGGGCTGATCAGCAACAGCAACGCCAACGACGAGGACACTTTCACCGTCACCCTGCGCAAGGGCGAAACCCTTACCCTCGATCACGACCGCCCGGCCGGCAACCTGATGATGGAGTGGAAGGATGCCACTGGCAGTTACCAGCCGATTGCCGATGGCAAGAGTTTCACGGCCAGCCATGACGGGGTGTACAGCATTCACCTGGTCAACACCGAGAACGCCCTGGGTAGCAGCAAGGCCGCCGAGAACTACAAGCTGAGCCTGCTGGTGGACTACAGCAACGCCAGTAACCCCGTGGTCCATGACACCTACAGTGTCAGCGACAACCATGGCGGCAGCGCCACCGGCGCGGTGGACATCACCTACCAGTCGGGTAGCACGCTCAACGGCACGGCAGGTGATGATGTGCTGCTGGCCGGTGCGGGCAACGACAAGCTGGAGGGTGGGGCAGGGCACGACGTGCTGGTGGGGGGCGACGGCAACGACAGCCTGTACGGCGGTGATGGCGACGACCTGTTGATCGGCGGCCCTGGCAATGACCTGCTGGATGGCGGGGCCGGAGTCGACACCGCCAGCTATGCCTCGGCTACCGGTGCGGTAACGGTGGACCTGGGGCTCGCCGGTGCCCAGAACACCGGTGGTGCCGGCACCGATACCTTGACCGGGATCGAGAACCTGATCGGTTCGGACTACAACGACACCCTGATCGGTAATGATGCTGACAACCTGCTCAGTGGCGGCGCGGGTAACGATGTGCTCAAGGGTGGTGGCGGCAACGACACGCTCATTGGCGGCCCGGGTGATGACACCCTGACCGGCGGCAGTGGCAACGACACCTTCGTCTGGCAGAAGGGCGATAGCGGGCATGACACCGTGACCGATTTCACCCCGGGCTCCGATCGCCTCGATCTGTCGCAGCTGCTGCAGGGTGAGAACGCCACCAGCGCCTCGCTGGATGACTACCTGCACTTCAAGGTCAGCGGCACGGGCAGCAACGTGGTGTCGACCATCGAGGTGAGCAGCGTTGCGGGGGCGGCGCCGACCCAGACCATCGAGCTGGCCGGGGTCGACCTGGCCCAGCATTACGGGGTCACGGCAGGTGCCGGTGGGCTGATCGCGGCCGGGCATGATACGGCGACCATCATCAACGGCATGCTCAATGACCATTCGTTGAAGGTGGATACGGTGTAGATGGCCTTGACCGCCTCACTGGGCAAGTCGCAGCGATTTGCCCAGTGAGGGTGTCAGCCTTGGCGGCGCAATGTTTTCTGCTTGAGAATCCAGGCACTGACCAGCACCGCGCTGGTCAGCATGAACGCCCGCGCCCAGAACAGCGGTACCAGGTAGCACGACAAGCCGATGCTCGCCCACATCAGGCCGATCGCATACACCTTGCCTTTGAGCGGGATGCCCTCGCCGCTGAGGTAGTCGCGTATCCACGGCCCGAGTTTCGGGTGGTTCACCAACCAAGTGTGAAAGCGCGGCGAGCTACGGGCAAAACAGGCCGCCGCGAGCAGCAGGAAAGGGGTGGTGGGCAGCACCGGCAGGAAGATCCCCAGCACCCCCAGCGCGACGCTGAGCCAGCCGACGGCCAGCAGCAGGTAGCGCACCACGCCGATCAGTGGCGGCGTGGTTTGAGTACGGCAGGTTTTTCGTCCGGTGCGTGCTGCAGCAGGAACAGCGCGCTCAGCGCTTCGGGAATCTGCACGATCATGTCGTCCTGCAGGTTGGCATCGCTGGCGATGTCGGCGAACTCTGGCTGCTCGTCGAACAGGCCCGAACCGACCATGATCGGCAGGAGCATTTCGCTGACTTCATCCTCGGAGTTGTCGAACCAGGCCTCTTCACGCAGGAATACGCCCTCCATGAAGCCGATGCACCAGCCGCGCAGGTCCGAGTCGTCCGGCTCGTCGGTCAGGTCGAGGTCGCACGGCAGGTCGAATTCCTCTTCGCTGGCCAACTGGCGAGCGATGTGGCCCTTTAGGGCTACCAGCGTCGCTTCGATCTCGGTGCGCTGGGCATCGCTGGTGTAGTGGGGCTCTTCAGCGAACAGCGCGTCGATCCATTCGCGCTCGGGAACCTCTTCCGAGCAGATCGACAGTGCGGTCAGGTAGCCGTGTGCGGCGACGTAGTCCAGCGCTTCTTCGTGCAACTCATCGGCATCGAGGAAGGCTTGCAGGCGGGTCAGTTGCTCGGCGAAGGACATTACAGGGCTACCTTGGGGAATAAACGATAACGAATTCTAGCACCTTGCGGCGTTCACGGGGCAAAGGGAACGTCTGTCACCGCAGCCTGCCGTGGGCTGAGCCAGTCGGGTATACTCCGCCACTTTTCGTGTTGGGTGGCCTGTGCGGCGATCCGGCAAAAAACGCTTACGCATTTGTACGGTGCCTGGCGGATTTATCGTCCAGCCTGTGTCCAGGATGGTACGGCGATTTTGGAGTGGCAAATGCTCGAACAGGCTCAGCGCGTCCTCAAGGATGTCTTCGGTTACGACAGTTTCCGTGGGCGCCAGGCCGCGATCATCGAATGCGTGGCCAATGGCGGCGATGCCCTGGTGCTGATGCCCACCGGCGGCGGCAAGTCGCTGTGCTTCCAGGTGCCGGGGCTGCTGCGCCCGGGCCTGACGGTAGTGGTGTCGCCACTGATCGCGTTGATGGCCGACCAGGTCGCTACCCTTGACGAACTGGGGGTGGCTGCCGCGGCGCTCAACTCCTCCCTCAGTGCCGAGCAGCAGCGTGAACTGGCCGGGCGCCTGCGCCGCGGCGAGGTGAAGATGCTGTACCTGGCGCCCGAGCGCCTGGTACAGCAGCGCATGCTGGATTTTCTGCGCGACCTCGACATCTCGCTGTTCGCCATCGATGAAGCCCACTGCGTATCGCAATGGGGCCACGACTTCCGCCCCGAATACCTGCAACTGGGCCAGCTCGCCGAGCTGTTCCCCCATGTGCCGCGCATCGCCCTCACCGCCACCGCCGACATGCGCACCCGCGAGGAAATCGTCCAGCGCCTGCACCTGCAGGGCGCCGAGCGCTTCCTGTCGAGCTTCGACCGGCCGAACATCTTCTACCGCATCGTGCCCAAGGAAGCGCCGCGCAAGCAGCTGATGGCCTTCCTCGCCGAGCGCCGTGGCAACGCCGGCATCGTCTACTGCCTGTCGCGCAAGAAAGTCGACGAAACCGCAGCCTTCCTCTGCGAACAAGGCTTCCCGGCGCTGCCCTATCACGCAGGCCTGGCAGCCGAAACCCGCGCCGCCAACCAGCACCGCTTCCTCAACGAGGAAGGGCTGATCATGGTCGCCACCATCGCCTTCGGCATGGGCATCGACAAGCCCAACGTGCGCTTCGTCGCCCACCTCGACCTGCCCAAGTCGCTCGAGGCCTACTACCAGGAAACCGGCCGTGCCGGCCGTGATGGCCTGCCGTCGGACGCCTGGATGGCCTACGGCCTGCAGGACATGGTGATGCTCAAGCAGATGTTGCAGAACTCCGAAGGCGACGAGCGCCACAAGCGCATCGAGCAGCACAAGCTCGACGCCATGCTGGCGCTGTGCGAAGAGACCCGCTGCCGCCGCCAGTCGCTGCTGGCCTACTTCGACGAAGTGCTGGAGCAGCCCTGTGGCCACTGCGACAACTGCGTAGACCAGATCCAGACCTGGGACGCCACCGAGCCTGCCCGGCAGGCATTGTCGGCGGTGTTCCGCACCGGCCAGCGTTACGGCGTCGGCCACCTGGTCGACGTGCTGCTGGGCAAGGACAACGAAAAGGTGCGCAACTTCGGCCACGAGAAGCTCTCGGTTTACGGCGTCGGCAAGGCGCTGGCCGAGGCCGAATGGCGCTCGCTGTTCCGCCAACTGGTGGCACGCGGCCTGGTGGACATCGACCTCGAAGGCTATGGCGGCCTGCGCCTGTCCGACAGCTGCCGCCCGCTGCTGCGTGGCGAGGTCAACCTGCAACTGCGCCGCGACCTCAAGCCGCAGACCGTGGCCAAGTCGTCCGGCAGCAGCGGTGGCAGCCCGGCCAGCCAGCTGGTGCGGGCCGAGGAGCGCGAGCTGTGGGAGGCGCTGCGCACCCTGCGGCGCAAACTGGCCGAAGAGCACAGCGTGCCGCCCTACGTCATCTTCCCCGACTCGACGCTGTTGGAAATGCTGCGCAGCATGCCCACCAGCCTCAGCGACATGGCCCAGGTCAGCGGCGTCGGCGCACGCAAGCTGGAGCGCTACGGCCAGGCCTTCCTCGAAGTGCTCAATGGCGCCGGCGGCACCGAGGAGGCGCCGAAAGTGGTGCTCGACCTGCGCCACGAACTGGTCAGCCTGGCCCGTGCCGGCATGACCCCGGCGCAGATCGCCGGCCAGCTCAACTGCAGCGAGAAGAACGTCTACAGCCTGTTGGCAGAAGCCATTGGCCGCCAGGAGCTGAGCCTGGAGCAAGCGCTCGACCTGCCCGAAGAGCTGATGATGGAAGTGCAGGATGCCTTCCTCGATGGCGAGGGCGAGCTGCCGCCGGTTTCGGCTGTCGCGCCATTGTTCGGCGCGCGCGTTCCCGAAGGCGTGTTGTATTGCGTGCGGGCGGCGCTGGCATCGGAGTTCGAACTGTGATCGCTGGCATTTGTGCCATTTACTGACCTTTGTCAGGCGATTACCGGATTATCGGATGTTTCCCAAGCGCTGAACCTTGCCTCATGGGCTGGGGCATGGTTAGCTGACTAATAATTAGTTCTATTCTTTGAGTTGCTTATGCCCCTGACCGACAACCAACACCGCTTCGGCATGCAGCTGGCCCAGATGTCCCGGGGCTGGCGTGCCGAACTGGACCGCCGCCTCGCCGGGCTCAATCTTTCCCAGGCGCGCTGGTTGGTGCTGTTGCACCTGGCGCGTTTTGACGATGCGCCAACCCAGCGTGAGCTGGCCCAGAGCGTCGGGGTTGAAGGCCCGACCCTGGCCCGCCTGCTCGACAGCCTGGAAACCCAGGGCCTGGTGCGGCGTCAGGCGGTAGTGGAAGATCGCCGGGCGAAGAAGATTGTGCTGTGCCCACCGGCCAAACCGCTGATCGAGCAGATCGAGACCATCGCCAATGCTTTGCGCGTCGAGCTGTTCAGCGGGGTGGATGAAGCCGATCTGGAAGTGTGCATGCGGGTGCATGCCAAGATCCTCGGCAATCTCGAGAAGTCCTGAGTTGCTGCCAAATCGCGGGGGAGGGGAGACTCCACAAAAAAGAGGGGGGGGGGGGGTTGGCTCCAA
>NZ_JBMOWQ010000273.1:0-11850 GCF_049310485.1 Pseudomonas sp. GZD-209 | reverse complement strand
CGGAGAAGAGGTGGAGAAGCCCCCCACCGCGGCGGTGGGGTGGGGGCATTTTTCCCCCCCGCGATGCTTTCTAGAAGGTGTGCCCCAGATTCAGGTACACCGCCTGCTCATTCGCATCGTTGGCCCCATAGCTCAGGTTAAGCGGGCCCAGCGGCGTCTCCAGCCCGAGGAAGATGCTCGCGGCATTGATGTAGCCACTGTCGAACTCATTGTCGTTGTTCCACGCCCGGCCCCGCTCCAGCGACCCGCCCATGTACAGCGGGAAGTCCAGCGGCAGGTAGGCGCGTGGTGTCAGGCGGCGGTAATAGACCATGCGCAGCAGGCTCATGTTCTGCCCGGAGATCGAGTCCTGGCGAAAGCCTGACAACTGGCGGGCGCCACCAAACACGAAGCTTGATGTCACCACTTCGGCCTCATCCAGCGTGCGCCCGTAGCGCCCACCCAGCACCAAGGTATTCGGCCCGCTGCTGAAGGCCTTGTCCAGGTTGAACAACCACTGCCGGTAGTTCTGGTCCGAATCCAGCGACTGGTCGTACTTGCGCGCGGTCAGGCCGATCTGCTCGCCGCCATGGGGGAAGTAGACATTGTCGAAGGTATCGTACGAGTACTTGAGCTCGTAGAAGCCCTCGTTGAAGCTGACCTTGGGCAGGCTCTGGTCGCCGATGCGCACCTCGGCCTGGCCCCAGGCCTTGCCCACGCCCAGGCGCACTTCGCCGTAGGTGCTGATCTGCCGCCCGACGTTCAGGCCAAAGCCGTAGCGCTCCAGGCGGTACTCGGCCACCGGGTCGTTGTCCAGCGTGGCCTCGACGTTCTGTGAACCGAGGTCCAGATAAGGGGCGATGAAGTAGCGCGAGCCAACGTCCAGCGGCTGGTAGAACTCGCTGTACAGCTCCTGCTGGTCGCCGATCTGGGCGCGGGTGAGCCATTCGGCGCCCAGGCGGTTGATGCCGTTGACCCGGTAGCTGGCGCCCAGGTTGAAGGCGCTGTCGCCGCGCAGGTCATCGGACAGGTTCAGGCCCAGGCGCAGGTAGTCGGTGCCGCCGCGTCGGCCGCGGGCCTTGATCACCAGGGTGTTGGCGTCGCCTTTGTGCACCACGCGGTATTGCACCTGGTCGAAATAGTCCAGGCCGTACAGGGTGCCCATGTCGGTTTGCAGGCGATCGAGTTGCAGCGGCTCGCCGATCGGCTGGCGGATGTAGTAACGAATCACGTCGTCGCTGACCTTGGAGTCGTTTTCCACCTTGATCGCAGTGATCACCGGGGTGCGCTGGCCGGGTGAGCGGGCCACCGCCAGGCCGGCATCACCGTCGGCCTGGCGCAGCGCCGCCAGCCGCGGGTCAAGGGCGCGAGTGGCGCGGTAGCCGGCGTCGATCATGTCGTGGGCGCGGCCGAAGTCGGTGACGCCGAAGCTGGCCAGCGGCGGCTGCACCAGGATGTCGTCGCGGGCCAGGCTGGCCAATTGCTCCTCGGAGTTGCGCCGGGTCATCAGGGTGATCGACTGGTTGAGCACGTCGACCACCGTGGCCAACTGCTTGCGGTTGCGCAGCGGGGTGCCGATGTCGACCACGATGGCGATGTCGACGCCCATCTCGCGCACCACATCCAGCGGGATGTTGTCGGTCATGCCGCCGTCCACCAGCAGCCGGCCGTCCAGCTCCACCGGGGCGAACACCGCCGGGATCGACATGCTGGCGCGCACCACCTGGGGCAGGTGGCCGCGGCGGAACACCACTTTTTCACCCGTGGTGATGTCGGTGGCCACGGCGCGGAAGGGAATCGGCAGCTTGTCGAAGTCGCGGATATCGGCAGTGTGCGCCAGCTTGCTCTCCAGCAGCAGCGAGAGGTTCTGGCCCTGGATCACCCCCAGCGGCAGGCCCAGGCTGCCATCGTCGCGGAAGCTCAGCTTCTGCTTGACCAGGAAATCGCGGTCATCCTGCTTGCGGCGGAACGGGATATCCTCGCGCGGCGGGGCATCGGACAGCGCCTGCTGCCAGTCCAGGGTGGTCGCCAGTTTTTCCAGCTCCTCGACGCTGTAGCCCGAGGCATACAGCCCGCCGACCACCGCGCCCATGCTGGTGCCGGCGATGGCGTCGATGCGCACGCCTTGTTCCTCCAGGGCCTTGAGCACACCGATGTGCGCCAGGCCGCGGGCGGCACCGCCCGACAGCACCAGGCCGACCTTCGGCCTGGCAGGCTCGGCGGCGAACAGGGTGAGGGAGGTGAGCGTCAGCAAAAGGCATAACAGCAGGCGGCGCATCGTGAGTCTCAAAAGCAGCGGTAAAGACCGCTAGTATAAGCGGCCCTTCCTCTGGAGATGCCCGACATGGCCGACAGCAAACCGCAGATCGTCATTACCTACTGCACCCAGTGCCAATGGCTGCTGCGTGCCGCCTGGCTGGCCCAGGAGCTGCTCAGCACCTTCGCCGACGAGCTTGGCCAGGTGGCGTTGGCGCCAGGTACCGGTGGCGTGTTCCGCATCACGTGCGACGGCGTGCAACTGTGGGAGCGCAAGGCTGATGGCGGCTTCCCCGAAGCCAAGGTGCTCAAGCAGCGGCTGCGCGACCTGATCGACCCCGAGCGCGACCTGGGCCACAACGATCGCTGATCAGGCGCTCTCCACCACGGCGCGCGGTTTCACCGGCTGCTCGGCGGCCATGCGGCTGGACAGCACGATGGCGAAGATGATCAGCGCGCCGCCGGCGAGCATGCGCAGGGTGGGGGTTTCGGCGAACACCACCCAGGCCACGGCGATGCCGTAGACCGGCTCCATGCCGAACACCACCGCCGCGGTGCGGGCCTTGATCACCGCCAGGCTGGCGACGAACAGGCTGTGGGCGACACCGGTGCAGAACACCCCCAGCAGGGCGATCCACAGCCAGTCCATGGGCGCTACGCTGGTCAGCCCCGGGGCGGCGAAGGGCAGCAGGCACAGGCTGACCACCAGGTTCTGCCACAGCGCCGCCTGCACCGCCGGCAGGCGCCCGGAACCTGCGCGGTTGGTCAGTGACAGCAGCGAGAACAGCAGCCCCGAAAGCAGCGCCCAGAGCAGCCCGCCGGTGGCCTCGCTGGCCAGGTCGAAAGCAGGGGTGACCAGCACCAGGCCGATGCTCACCAGCACAACCAGCACGGCCTCGTTGCGACGGATACGCTCACGGAACAACAGGCCTTCAAGGATGACCGTGAAGGCCGGGAAGCTGGCAAAGCCCAAGGTGGCAATGGCCACGCCCGCGACCTTGACCGCGACGAAGAAGCTCACCCAGTGCCCCGCCAGCAATACCCCGCCCAGCAGCAGGCGGCGTAGGTCGCGCCCGCCCAAAGGCTGCCAGGCCTGACGCGCCAGGCTGGCGAACAGGCCCAAGGCGAGCACGGCGAAGGCGGCGCGGCCGAAGACGATGATCGACGGGCTGGCACTGGCGGCCAGTTTGCCGAACACGCCGGTCAGGCCGAAGAACAGCGCGCCAATGTGCAGGGCGCCGAGGGCGGTGCGGTGGTTCATGGTGGTCCTTGGGTTGTTTGCGCGATATTACCGGCCCTATCGCGGGGCAAGCCCGCTCCCACGCTAAAGGCAGGTTCTACTGTGGGAGCGGGCTTGCCCCGCGATAGGGCTGGTACCGGCGCTCAGTGTAAAAGGCCGGTTCGCCGGTGTCTGTCGCCAGCCTCGCGTCAGTTATCGCCGGGCTCTCGCCGTAACGCCGAGGGTGTGCAGCCAAATGCCCGCATCACCGCCGCACTGAAGGCACTCTGCGACTCGTATCCCACCCGCGCGGCGATCTCGCCCACTGGCAGCAGGGACTCGCGCAACAACTGCCGGGCCATGAGCAGCCGCCGCTGGCGGATGTAGTCCATCGGCGTCATGCCGCATTCCGCAGTGAAACGCGCATGCAGTCGAGCGCTGGACAGCCCGGCCAGCCGCGCCAGATCAGCGACCTGCAGTGGGTAGGCGGCATGCTGTTCGATATGGGCGTCGAAGGCTGCGTAGGGCAGGCGGCTGCTGGCGACTATCGGTGCCCCCGCCCGAGGGTTGAGGCTGGCCAGCAACAGCACCGCACCCTGGCGGGCGATCAATGGGTCGTCCATCGGGCTGGTCGCCAGCCAGTCCACCAACTGCTGCTGACGGTTGTCCAGGCCCAGCGTGCCGGGGCGGTCGAGCAGGCGGCGGCTGGCATCGGCATGCACCCCCAGCTGTTCGCCGAGCCAGTGCTCGCCCGGCACATCCAGCACCAGGCAGTGACTGCCGGCGGTGCTGCCGCAGGTGTGGTGGGCGCCGGCAGGCACCACCATCAAGGCCTGGCGATCGACCCGCGCACCCTGGCCCTGCACCTCGAAGTCCAGCCGCCCGCGCAGGCCGAACACCAGTTGCGGGTGCTCGTGGCTATGGGCGATCAACTCGTCACGGTAGTGGCGCAGTGAAAGCAGCGGGCCGGTGGTCATGGTGGGTCCTCGTCGGGCAGGGGAAGAGTGTACACCCAGTGTCGGGCTGCCTGGGGGCAAGGCGCGATCAGTCGTCATCGGCCTGCCACCAACCTGTCACTTGTGCCTGCCAGTCTCCAGCAAACAGTGCCGGAGCCTGCCCATGACCCATGCCGAAACCGTCCGCCCGTCACGCAAGCAGCGTGTCCGTACCCTGTGGATCTCCGACGTGCACCTGGGCACCCGGGATTGCCAGGCCGAACACCTGTCGCACTTTCTCAAGGGCTATCAGGCCGACCGCATCTACCTGGTCGGCGACATCATCGATGGCTGGAAGCTGCGCGGCGGCATCTATTGGCCCCAGGCGCACACCAACGTCATTCGCCGCCTGCTGACCATGAGCAAGCGCGGTACCGAAGTCATCTACGTCACCGGCAACCATGACGAGTTCCTGCGCCGCTATTCCAAACTGATCCTCGGCAATATCCAGCTGGTGGACGAAGCCGAACACCTCACCGCCGATGGCCGTCGCCTGCTGGTGATCCACGGCGACCAGTTCGACGTGATCACCCGTTATCACCGCTGGCTGGCGTTCCTGGGCGACCGCGCCTACGAATTCACTCTGGTGCTCAACCGCTGGCTCAACCATTGGCGTGCCCGTTATGGCTATGGTTACTGGTCGCTGTCTGCCTACCTCAAGCACAAGGTCAAGGGCGCGGTGAGCTTCATCAGCGATTTCGAGGATGCGATTGCCCACGAGTGCACCCGGCGAGGCTTCCAGGGCGTGGTCTGCGGGCATATACACCATGCCGAAATACGCCGGGTCGGCGAGGTGGAATACCTCAACTGCGGTGACTGGGTGGAGTCGTGCACGGCGCTGATCGAGCATTGGGACGGGCAGATCGAGCTGTACCGTTTCGCCGATGCCCAGGCGCGCGAGGTCGCGCAGCGGTTGGCGGAGCTTGTGTAGGAGCCCCGGTTGTTCAGGCAGATTCTTGTAATGCCGCTTTGTAGATGGATTGCCTCGGCTGGGCAAACACCCGCTCAAGCATCGGCTCGAAGAACGACAACGGCAGGCTTTCATAGTCGGGGTCGAACGCGGCGGCATCGTAGCGCGCACAGAAATCGATGGTTTGCTGGTACTGCGGGTGTGCGCTGAATTGCTCGCGCAGGTGCCGGTCCATGCCCAGGTGGTGGAAGAAGTAGTAGCCCTGGAAGATCCCGTGGTGTTCCACCATCCAAAGGTTTTCCGGGCTGACGAAGGGCTTGAGGATCGCCGCGGCGATGTCCGGGTGGTTGTAGCTGCCCAGAGTGTCGCCAATGTCATGCAGCAGCGCGCAGACCACGTACTCCTCGTCGCGCCCGTCACGCCAGGCGCGGCTGGCGGTCTGCAGCGAATGGCTGAGGCGGTCGATGGGGAAGCCGCCGAAGTCACCGTCGAGCAGGCGCAGGTGCGCCAGGATGCGGCGTGGCAGTTGGCGGGCATAGGCGCGAAAGTCATCGGCGATGATCGCCCAGTCCTGGGCGGTGCCATCGCGCATGTGGTTGAAGCTGGCTTGCTGGTTCATTGCCTTTGGGCTACTCAGGGCGGGGTCATGCCAACAGTGTTGGGCATGTCGGCGGGCCTGGCAGTGGCCGGCGGGGACGTGAACCTGGCCTTGCGGGCCGTTATTCAGAGGCTGAGCCGGCCCAGCAGAATGTCGCGAAACATGGCGAAGTCGCCGATCAGGCTGTACCAGGGGTGGGTGAAGGTGGCCGGGCGATTCTTTTCGAAGAAGAAGTGGCCGGCCCAGGCGAAACCGTAGCCGGCCAGAGGCACGGCGAGCAGCAGCAGCCACTTGCCGCTGGCGATGGTGTAGGCGAGCAGGGCGATCACCAGGCTGGTACCGACGAAGTGCAGGCGGCGGCAGGTGGGGTTGCTGTGCTCGCCCAGGTAATAGGGATAGAACTCGGCAAAACTGCGGAACTGCGCTGTGCTGGTCATGGCTGTGCTCCCGGAGCTGCTGTTGAAGACAGGATACACGGCGTGGAGCCTGAATCGAGTCTAGAGTCAGCTGATGCGCTGGCCAGTGACAATTGGCGCCAATTGAGTATCCTTTCGATTCACCGCAGGAGCGGTCAGCACAAGAAGCCTGTCATGAGTGAGAGAACCACTTCAGCCAGCTGGGCATCAGGGATCGTCAAGGCGCTTGAGCTGGAGGGGCTCGACTGCCCGGCCATGTTCAGGCAACTGGGACTGGATTTTGCCTCCCTCGAAGACCCCGATGCGCGTTTCCCCCAGGACGCCATGACCCGGCTGTGGCAACTGGCGGTCGAGCTGTCCGGCAATGAAGCCATCGGCCTGAACATGGCGCGGGTGGTACGCCCGGCTTCGTTTCATGTGGTCGGTTATGCGCTGATGTCCAGCCGCACCCTGGCCGAAGGTTTCGAGCGCCTGGTGCGTTACCAGCGGATCATTGCCGAAAGCTCGGACCTGAGCTTTCGCCTCGGGCCGGAAGGCTATTCGCTGATCCTGACGGTGCATGGCGACCACCTGCCGCCCACCCGGCACAGCGCGGAAGCCTCGCTGGCGTGCGCCCTGGCGCTGTCGAGCTGGCTCAGCGGGCGGCCGATCCAGTTGCGGCGGGTGCTGATCCAGGGCCCGCAGCCGAAGAATATCGAGCCGTACAAGGTGGCGTTCCACGCACCACTGGTATTTGGTGCGGCCCATGATGCGCTGCTATTCGAGCGCGCCGACATGGAGGCGCCATTGCCCACCGCCAACGAAGCCATGGCCATACTGCATGATCGTTTTGCCGGCGAGTACCTGGCGCGGTTCTCGGAGAGCCGGGTCACCCATCGGGTGCGCCAGGTGCTGTGCCGCATCCTGCCGCAAGGCGAGCCCAAGCGCGACACCGTGGCCCAGGCCCTGCACCTGTCGCAGCGCACCCTGCAGCGGCGCCTGCAGGACGAGGGCACCAGCTTCCAGACCCTGCTTGACGACACCCGCCGGGAACTGGCCGAGCAGTACCTCGCCCAGCCGGGTACCACCTTGCTGGAAACCGCCTACCTGCTGGGGTTTGCCGACCCGAGCAACTTCTACCGGGCGTTCCGCCGCTGGTTCGATGCCACCCCCAGCGAGTACCGCGCGCGCTTGACCCTCAGTGACGCCAGAACGCTGGCATGCACAACACCAGCACCGTGATGATCTCCAGCCGGCCCAGCAACATGCCGCCGGCCAGGATCCACTTGGCGGCATCCGGCAAGGTGGCGTAGTTGCCGGCCGGGCCGATCACCTCGCCCAGGCCCGGCCCGACCCCCGAGACGGTGCCCGCCGCGCCGGTCAGCGCGGTCATCCAATCGACGCCCAGCAGCGACAGCAGCAGGGCGATGATGCAGATGGTGATGGCGAAGAAGAACGAGAAGGTCAGGATCGAACGCACGATCTCTTCGTCGAGACGGTGGCCGTTGTACTTCTGCTTGATCACCGCGCGCGGGTGGATCAGCTGGTTGAGGTTGGCCTTGAGCAGGATATAGGCCACCTGGAAACGGAAGATCTTGATGCCGCCGGCGGTCGAGCCCGAGCAGCCCCCGACGAAACCCAGATAGAAGAACAGCATCAGCGAGAAGTTGCCCCACAGGCTGTAGTCGCCCAGGGCGAAACCGGTGGTGGTGACCACCGAGGTGACGTTCAGTGCCACGTGACGCAAGGCATCGAGCCAGTGCAGGTCGGTGGTGGCCCAGTACCAGGTGCCCAGCACCAGCCAGGTGGCCACCAGCATGCCGAGCAGGCCCTGGACCTGCTGGTCCTTGATCAGCGCCTTGCGGTGGCCGCGTAGGGTGGCCACGTAGAGGGTGAACGGCACGCTGCCGAGGATCATCACCACCACCGCGACCCAGTGCACCGCCGGGATGTCCCATTTGGCCAGCGACTGGTCGGAGGTGGAGAAACCGCCAGTGGAAATCGCCGACATGGCGTGGTTGATCGCATCGAACAGGCCCATGCCCGCCCACCAGAACGCCAGGCTGCCGAACACCGTGATGCCGACGTAGACCCCGACGATCGACTTGGCGACCATGTGCGAGCGCGGCATGACCTTCTCCGAGCGGTCGGACGACTCGGTCTGGAACAGGCGCATGCCACCGATGCGCAGCAGCGGCAGGATCGCCACCGCCATGCCGATGAAGCCGATGCCGCCCAGCCAGTGCAGCATCGAGCGCCACATCAGGATGCCGGGTGACATGCTGTCCAGCCCGCTGAGCACCGTGGCGCCGGTGGCGGTAATGCCCGACATGCTCTCGAAGAAGGCATCGGTGTAGCTGATGTGCTGGGTGAGCAAAAACGGCAGGGCGGCAAACACGCACACCACCAGCCAGCTGCTGACGGTCAGCAGGTACATGTCGCGCGGGCGCAGATGCACGTGCTCGGGGCGGCCGGGCACCACCAGGCCGAGGCCGGCGACGAAGGTGATCAGGCTCGACCAGAGGAACGACGGCATGTCGCCGGTGCGTTCGAAGACCACCAGGGTCGCCATGGGCACCACCATGCTCACCGCCAGGGTGATCAGGAAGATGCCGATGATGAAACCAATGATCCTTAAGGTCGGCAACGCCATGTGATCTGCCCTGACTCGCAACGGAAAGGGCGCCATTCTACCTGTGGACCGGGTCTTGTAAACGCACGATTGGGGTGTGGGAGCTGGCTTGCCCCGCGATGCATTGCGGCTCGACGCCATCGCGGGGCAAGTCGCATCGGCGCACCGCCGCTCCCACGTTGCCTTCCGGTTGGTGCAGAATGGCGGCACTTTCAACTTGCCAGGAGGGAAGCCGATGGAGGCTCTCGACGCATTGCTCAACCGTGTTTCCGTACCACGCCTGACGGAGCCCGCGCCCAACGCCGCGCAGCGCGAGGCGCTGTTCCAGGCGGCGCTGCGTGCGCCGGACCATGGCCAGCTGCGGCCCTGGCGCTTCCTGACCATCGAAGGGCAGGGCCGCGAGAAGCTCGGCGAGCTGTTCGCCGAAGCGGTACAGGCCAAAGGTGATGCCACCCAGGCTGCGTTGGACAAGGCCCGGGCCATGCCACTGCGCGCACCGCTGCTGATCGTGGTGATCGCCAAACTGCAGGATCACTTCAAGGTGCCGAAGATCGAGCAGCGCCTGGCCGCCGGTTGTGCGGCCCACGGGATCCTGATCGCGGCGCATGCCCAGGGCATCGGCGCGGTATGGCGCACCGGCGACATGGCCTTCGATGCCCATGTGCACAAGGGGCTTGGGCTGGCCGAGAACGAAGAGCTGATCGGCTACCTGTACGTCGGCACGCCAATGGCCGAGCCGCGCACCGCGCCGATCCTGGAAACCGCCGAGTACGTCAGCGCCTGGGGCGAGTGATTTAGTCGGGGGCCGCTTCGCGGCCCTTTCGCCGGCAAGCCGGCTCCCACAGGGTTAGCGCGTGGCTTGGGTTGCTGCGGTCGGTGTGGGAGCCGGCTTGCCGGCGAAAGGGTTGCGCAGCAGCCCCAGGATCTGTCAGCCAGCGCTGACCTCACAGGGCAACTGCAGCGTCGCCACAAACCCACCCTGCGGATGATTCGCCAGCGTCAGACTGCCGCCATGGCGCTCCGCCGCCTTGCGCGCGATCGCCAGGCCCAACCCATGCCCCGCTGCCTCCTGGCCCGGCGCGCGGTAGAACGGCTCGCCCAACTGCGCCAGATGTTCCTCTGCCACCCCCGGCCCATGGTCACGCACGCTCAGGACAATGCGCTCCTGTTCACGGTGGGCATCAATTTCGATCGGTTGCCCCAGCGGATTGAAGCGCAGGGCATTGCGCAGCAGGTTGTCCACCGCCCGCTCGATCAAGGTCGGCCAGCCTTGCAGGGTCAGCCCCGGCTGCATCTGCAGGCGCACTTCCTGATCCGGCGCCGCCAACTGGGCGTCTTTACGCACGCCACCCAGCACGGCATTGAGGTCCACGGGCTCGGCATGCGCCTGCTCGGCATCGACCCGGGCCAGCACCAGAATTTCACTGATCAGGTCTTCCAGGCGGTCGCACTCACGGGTCAGCCGTGGCCATAGGGCCTGGCGCTGTTCGGGCCCGGCGCGTTCGGCCAGGGCCAGGGCGACGCGCAGGCGCGCCAAGGGCGAGCGCAATTCGTGGGACACATCGCGCAGCAACTGGCGCTGGCTGCCGATCAGGCTCTGCAGGCGTGCGCCCATCTTGTTGAAGTCGTTGGCCAGCACGCCGAACTCGTCGCGGCGCACGGCCAGGCGCGCCAGGCTGTTTTGCTGATAGCTGGCCTGCCCCAGGTCATGCACCGCGCCGCGCAGGCGGCTCAGCGGGCGGGTGATCGACAGGGTCACCAGCAGGCTGAACAGGGTCAGTACCACCAGCGCGATGCCCAGCGCGCTGAGCGGCCAGATCAGGCTTTCGCGGTGCCAGGCGGCCAGTTCCGGGTGGGGGATACGGTAGATCAGCAGGTAGGTTTCGCCGCTGGTGGGGCTGGTGTATTCCTCGGTCAGGCGGCGCCAGGGCAGGCGGCGTTGGTCGTTGTGCTGGCGCGCCTCGAACGCGGCAGCGCGGCGCGGGAAGGTGCCGGGTACCACGGCATCGCCACTGTCGTCGAGCACCTGTACGTCGATCTTGTAGCGTTGCTTGCGCCGCTCAAGGAAGCGTTGCGACGACTCCAGGCCTTCCTGTTCGTAATGCTGCACCCAGCGGCTGGCCAGGGTGTTCAGGCCGGGGTGGCGGCTGAGGATCCAGGTGTCCTGGTTGAGCATGTGGCCGAGCAGGATCGACAGGCCGGCGACCAGGGCGATGGCCAGCCAGAAGCTGGCCAGGATGCGCCAGAACAGTGAACGCAAGACGAGCACCTCCGTGAAATGGCAAAAGCCCGGCCCGCTGCTGAGCGGGCCGGGCATTGGGGGTACAGCTTACTGGGCCTTGCTGCCTTTTTCAGCCTTCCAGGCCTGGAACTCCTGCCACTCGGCCTTGCGCGCGGCGCGTTCTTTCTGCAGTTCGTCGAACTTCTTCTGCTGGTCCGGCTTGAGCAGGGCGCGGATCTGGCCTTCGGTCTTGTCGTGGCTGGCCTTGATTTCGTCCTTCATGGCCTTCTGCTCGGCGGCCGGCAGCTTGTTCATGTAGCGCTCGGTGATGTCGCGGCGTTGTTGCATCTGCTCGCTCATCAGCTTGCCGATCTGCTGGCGCTGGTCGCGGCTCAGGTCCAGCTGGGCGAAAGGCGCGTCACCGCGATGATGCGGGCCGTCGTGGCGCGGGCCGCCTTCAGGCATGGCCATGGCTACGGTCGGCAGGGCGGCGGCGAACATCAGGGCGATAAGGGTCTTGCGCATGGTGTCTCTCCTTTCAGGGGCCGGTGGTTACCGGATGAGCCCAGTCTAGGGAGATCAAGGTCAAGGGCGGTCAGGCGAGGGTAAAGGCTGGGTAAAGATCAACGGAGCCGCTGGACGGTG